>CAYWNR010000223.1:0-6383 GCA_964459705.1 uncultured Gemmatimonadaceae bacterium
GTGGCCAAGGCCATTCGGGAAGGAGAACCTCTGCGGGTGACGCTCAGGATCGAACGGCGGTTCTGAGGTGCGGCGCGGCGCGGTCGTCGTCGCCCTGATGCTACTGGCGGCGCGACTCGCGGGGCAGGACGGCCCGCGGATCGCGCTGAGCCTCAGTGCGTCCGACACCGGACCGCCCGCCGCGGTCGTCCAGCTCACCGATTTGCTCGAGGACGATCGCTTCCTGTCCGCCATGCGGGCGGGCTTCCCCCTCTACGTTGCCGTGACGGTGCAACTGCGCGAGTCGCGCCCGCTCTGGGACCGCGAGGTGGACCGGTGGGTGACCGAATGGGTGGTGGTCTTCGATCCCGTGCGCGACCTGTACCGCCTCGAGGACGACGCCGGCACGGAGGAGATCTCCGACCGGACGGTGCTCGAGCGCCGCCTCGCGCGGGCCTACAAGGTGACGCTCAACCCGGACGGCCCGGGACGGTATCACTACCAGGCCTCGATCACCGCCCGCACACTCTCTGACAAGGATGTGGACGAGGTCTACGCCTGGCTGCGCGGCGAGGACGCCGACAGCACTCGGCCGCGACCCGGGTTGTTGACGCGGACCGCACGGAAACTCCTCGTCCAGGTCGCGCCGCTGCCGAGGACTACGCTCGAGGCCCGCACCGACGATTTCCCGGTGCGGTAGGGTGGGGTTCGGAGCAACCGGCGCGGCGGCGGGGAAGGTGACAACCGCGCTTCATTGACGGGTGTTGTCTAAATGACTACTGTTGCTCATGACGCGCAACATAGCTAATCAAGGCAACAGCATGGTGGCCCGTGCCCTTGGGGCGCTGAGCGCCCGCCTGCCGTCCGGCTGGAGCGTCCGCACCCGCGCTCAGCCCCGCCTGCGGACGTACCGCCCGGACGCCGTGGCGGAGATCCGCGCCCCTGACGGCACCAAGGCCCTGCTCTTGATCGAGGTCAAGTCTCGGCTCACCGCCCGCGAGGCCTCCGAGCTTGGCGCGCGCCTGGTCCCGGTCGTGGGGGAGGGTAGAGCCGCCGCAGTCCTCGTCGTGACGCGCTTCGCCAGCGAGCTGACTCGCGATCGCCTGCGCAAGGCGGGGCTCTCCTACATGGACCTGACGGGGAACGCATGGATCAGTCTTGCCCGGCCCGGTCTGTTGATCGCCACCGAGGGTGCCGCGAAGGACCCATCACCCACCCGCCGCGGCACTCGGTCGCTCAAGGGTGCCAAGGCCGCCCGCCTCGTGCGTGCCCTCAGCGACTGGCGGCCCCCGGTTGGGATCCGGGACCTGGCCAAGCGTGCCGGGACGGATCCGGGGTACGCGAGCCGGGTGACCCGCCTCTTGGAAGACGAAGACCTTGTGCAGCGGGATGCGAGCGGCCAGATCCGGACCGTGGACTGGCAGGGTCTGCTGCGACGCTGGTCGCGCGACTACGACGTCGCCAGGACCAACCGCGCCGTGCCGCTGTTGGCGCCGCGCGGCGTGCCCGCGTTCCTTGATCGGCTCCGCCAGTACGACGAGCCGTATGCCGTGACCGGTTCATTGGCAGTGCCCGCCGCTGCGTCCGTCGCGCCGGGTCGCCTCGCGTCGTGCTACGTCCGGGTTCCCGAACGGGCGGGCGAGCGGCTCGATCTGCGGCCCGTCGAGGCAGGTGCGAACGTCCTGCTGCTGGAGCCGTTCGACGCCATCGTCTTTGACCGAACGCGAGAAGAGTCGGGTCTCACGGTCGTCGCCATGAGTCAGTGTGTCGTGGACCTGCTGACGGGGACGGGTCGCGAGCCGGCCGAAGCCGAATCGCTGGTGACGTGGATGACCGCACACGAAGATGCCTGGCGTGCCTGATCCGATCTACGTGGCGGCACGCCGGGCCTTGCTCAATGCCCTCGACGCGCTCCAGCCACACCTCGAGGCCCTGGTGCTGGTCGGTGCGCAGGCCGTCTACCTGCACGCGGGGGAGGGCGACCTCGCCGTGGCCCCTGCGACAACCGACGGCGACGTGGCGATCGACCCCGCGCGTCTGGGGCCCGCCCCCATTCTGGAGGACGCCTTGCGGGAGGCCGGCTTCGAACGGCAACCCGCCGTGGTCGGCATTTGGCAGACATCGCTCAACGTCGAGGGGATCGCGCGCCTCGTTCAGGTTGACCTGTTGGTCCCGGCCTCCCTTGGGGGGCCTGGGCGCCGTGGCGCCCGCATTCCTCCGCACGGGAAGAGCGTCGCGCGAAAGGTCGTTGGACTGGAAGGCGCGCTCGTGGATCGAGACGCGCGCGTCATCACGGCGTTGGACGCGGCGGACAACCGCAAGGTGAGATTGGCGGTCGCCGGTCCGTCCGCCTTGATCGTGGCGAAGGTGCACAAGATCAGCGAGCGGACAGACGATAGCGACCGTCGCACCGACAAGGATGCACTCGATGTGTACCGACTGCTGCGTGCCGTTCCGACGGACGAGCTGGCCCGCAGGTTCAGGATGTTGCGCGCGAACCCGATCTCAGCCGCCGTGACCGCGCGGGCCCTGGAGGCTCTCCCCGGCCTCTTTGGCGTGGTGCGAGGGGCCGGAGTCCTGATGGCGATACGAGCTGCTGGTCCACTTGAGGCTAGCGACACGATCAGCGCCTCGCTCATGACGCTGACAGGCGACTTGGTTCGAAGTCTGTGACGCGCCAGCCAGCGTCAGGAGCATGAACCGCCCGTGCGCTAACGCCGTTCCCGTCCACCCGCCGACGGTAGGGGCCCGAGATTCTGGGGCAGGTGCCCGGGACCAGTGGCTTCGCGTTCTCCTCCGCCGGCCTTGTATCCGGCCACGCCGCAACGCGTTGAAAGAGAGTTGACCGCCGGTTGAACGGATGCTCGGAGCCTCCGGCCGAGCGTCAGGTGGTCGAAGCAACGCCGCAGAGCACCATCGCACGACCACCGCCACCCGACGGTGCTGAATCAACGGTCAATTGACGCCTCGGTCCCTGTCCCTGATGCCACGCGTGTTAGAGGGAATTCACTCAGACCTCAGCGCAACGAGCGGATCGACGGCCGTCGCCCGGCGAGCAGGCAGGTAGGCTGCAAGCATGGCGACCGCGGCCAGCACCGCCACGCTCGCAAGGAGGCCCAGAGGATCGGCCACGCTCAGTCCAACCAGCACGTGCCCAAGAAGACGCGAGGCGCTCCACGCGCCCGCCAAACCCAGCAGCAACCCTGCCGTTGTGGTCTTCGCGCCCTCGCGCAGTACGAGGACCAGGATCTCGGCAGGTTCCGCCCCAAGCGCCAGCCGAACACCGATCTCTCGAGTGCGCTGCGCCGCGGTGAAGGCCAGCGTGCCGTATAGGCCGAGTGCGGCAAGCAGTAACGCCAGGGCCCCGAACAGCAACAGCACCCTGGTCAGCCCTCGATGGACCGCAATCGACTCCGCCGTCACCTGGTCCATCGAGCGCACATTGTAGACGGGCAGGGATGGGTCAACCGCCCGAACCGCAGCACGGATCTCGCTGGCCAGCGATGTGGGCTGGAGTGCGCCGCGCACAACGAGGGTGAGCCGGCTGGCATCGTGCTGCGCGTAGGGGAAATAGATCGCGGGCAACGGGTCCTCGCTCAGTTCCCACTCTCGGACGTCCCCCGCCACGCCCACGACGGTACGCACCGCTGAATCGCCGAACATATCGGCCCGCACCTGCGTCCCAACGGCATGCCCGCCGAGTCCCACTCGCCGCGCCAGCGACCGGCTCACAACAACCACCGATGGGGCGGCGCTGTCATCCGTCGCAGCCAGGTCGCGGCCCGCTACCAGCGGGATGCCCATCGCAGCGAAGTACCCGGAGGTCACCACGAGCCGTCCCGCTGTCGCAACGTCATTAGCGGTCTCTCCTAGTTGACCCACCTTGGTCAGAGTGATCTCGCCATGAGTCAACGGCAGGGCACTAGCGCCTCCGGCGGCGGTGACCCCCGGCGATCCCCGGAGCCGTGCAAACAGCTCGCGATAGAAGGCGCGTCGCGTTGCGATGGTCGGGTAGCGTGCCGTGGGAAGGGCCAGCTCGGCGGTCAGTACGCCATCGGCGCGAAAACCAGGGTCCGTGCGTTCCAGGCGAGCGAGTCCCTCGATCAACCACGTGGCGCTCGCGACGAGAACGAGCGCGAGTGCAATCTGCCCCGTCACCAGGGCGTGCCGCAGCCGCGCCGACCTCGCCGTCACGGGACGGGCGCCGCTGTGCAGCGCCCTCGTGAGCGAGGGGCGTCGGGCAACGACGGCCGGACTCAGTCCGCACAACACCGCGCACGCCGCCGTTAGGAGGAATACGAACGCCAGGACGCGCGCGTCCAGCGATAGCGTCACCACCCCGACCAGCGATTGTGGCACGAGGAAGCTCAAGGCCTCACGGCCCCAGACAGCGAGCACCAGGCCGCCGGCCACGCCCCCGCCCGTCAGCACGAGGCTCTCGGTCAACAACTGTCGGGAGAGGCGTCCGAGGCCGGCACCCAGGGCGGTGCGCAGCGCCAGCTCGTGCTCCCGCACCATCGCGCGCGCCAGGCTCAGACCGGCAACGTTGGCGCATGCGATGAGCAGGACGACACCGACCGCAGCGAGCGCAAGGTGAAGCCGAGCGCCGGCTCCCCGGCCCAACAGCGCCTGCAACGGGAGGAACGAAGCCTGGGACGCAGAGAAGCGAGGCTGCGCGGCCGGATGGGCCGCGAGCCAGCGCTGCACCGCCGTCTCGCCAAGCGCGCGACCCTGGTCGAGCGAGAGCCCACGCTTGAGTCGTCCGACGACGGTCTGGTTCAACACCAGGCGGAACATGTCCGTACGACTGCCGTCCCAAGGTGTCGTGCGTGGGATCCAGACGTCGCTTTGCTCAGGGAACGAGAATCCGGCCGGCATCACGCCAATGACGAGATACGATCGGCCGTTGAGGAAGATGCTCCGTCCCACGATGCCCAGATCGGCGCCGAACCGCCGCCGCCACAGGCCGTGGTTGAGCACCACGACCGACCCGTTCCCGGAGGTTCCCTCGTCGTCACGGAACGCCCGCCCGATCCTTGCGTTGACGCCGAGCGTGCGGAAGAAGTTCGGGGCCACGACGGCCACGCGGAGCCGCGCAGGGGTCTCCCCTCCCGCGAGGTTTGCGCCGCCGATCATGTAGTCGGTGATCTCGTCCAACACCTGGGTCTGGTGCCGCCAATCGACCAGGTTCATCGCCCGCGTACCCGGCTGCCCGTCCAACGACGCGCCGCGGACCGGGATCACAACGAGGCTGCCAGGGTCATGGAACGGCAGGGGCCTGAGGAGGACCGCATCCACCACGCTGAAGACCGCCACGTTCAGCCCGATGCCGAGCGCGAGCACGCCAACGGCCACGAAGGTGAACCCAGGGCTCTTGAGAAGCGTCCGGACGGCGTAGCGGAGATCCTGAATCAGCGAATCCATTGCCCTGTCAGTCTACAGAATGCATGCCAGCGCAGCATGTCACGCAATCGGCGTGTTCGCAACACATGGGCGGCTCTTGTCGACATGTTCGCAGTCCGCTCGTGCCCGGTTCCGGGAAATTCGTTCCCACAACCGGACAAGGCGACCTTTCTCCTCCGATATCTGACCCGAGCTAGGTTGCAGCGCGCAGCGCGAGAGACTGTCTCGGACGGACCTCGGCATCTGCCCGTGGAGCACGCCAGGAATGCTCCGCTCACTCTCTGAACGCCGGCTCGCGCGGGCCCACCAGGTGACGCTCAACCCGGACGGTCCGGGACGGTATCACTACCAGGCCTCGATCACGGCCCGCACACTCTCTGACAAGGATGTGGATGAGGTCGACGCGTGGTTGCGCGGCGATGCTGCCGACAGCACTCGGCCGCGACCTGGGTTGTTGACGCGGACGGCACGGAAACTTCTCGTCCAGGTGGCGCCGCTGCCGCGCGTCACGCTCGACGCCCGCACGGACGACTTCACGGTGCGGTAGCGGCGACTCCGCCGGATGGCGTGCGTGGTTTTTGCACTTGCCAGCTCGGCGCCGCCGAGCCTAAGCTCGGCGTATGGAACCGCGACGCCCGGTTGGACGCGTGATGTCCCTGGACGAGTACCTGGCCTTCGAGGAACAGAGCCCGATCAGGCACGAGTACGTGGCCGGCGAGGCATACGCCATGAGCGGTGCCACCACGCGCCACAACCTGATCACGCTCAACGTCGCCAGCTATCTGCGAACCGCGGCCCGAGCCCGCGGGTGCAAGGTGTTCGCGACCGACGTGAAGCTGCGGGTGACGGACCGCATCTACTATCCCGACGTGATCGTCGTCTGCGGTCGGGCGGCCGAGGTCGAGCTCATCGTCGAGGAACCGACGCTGGTGGTCGAGGTCACGTCGCCGAGCACGCGGGCCACGGACCGGCGGGAGAAGCTGGAGAGCTACCGGCGCGTT
>CAYWNR010000224.1:0-6321 GCA_964459705.1 uncultured Gemmatimonadaceae bacterium
CGGTCCCGGCGGTCCCGGCGGTCCTGGCGGTCCCGTTGCTACCGTCGCTATCGTCGCTACCGTCCCTGTCCGTTCATCCCGTTTATCCCGTTCATTCCGTCCATCCCCTGGGTTTGAGATCCCGCCCAATGACCGAGCGCCTCTACTACACCGACTCCACACTCCGCACCTTCACCGCCGACGTCGTGGGGCGCCGAGACACCGAGCGCGGGCCTGCCGTCCGCCTGGACCGCACGGCGTTCTATCCCACCTCCGGTGGACAGCCGCACGATACCGGCACGCTGAACGACGCGCGGGTGCTCGACGTCTGGGATGACGAGGCGGGCGAGGTGTGGCATTTGCTCGAGCGGGTGCCGGATGGGGAGGACGTCCGCGGCGCCATCGATTGGGAGCGGCGCTTCGACCACATGCAGCAGCACTCGGGGCAGCACCTGCTCTCGGCGGCGTTCGTCCGGCTGCTCGACGCGCCCACCGTCAGCTTCCACTTGGGGAGCGACGACAGCAGCATCGATCTCGACGTGCCGCAGCTTTCCTGGGACGACGCGTTTCGGGTCGAGGCGGACGTCAACCGCGTGATCGCCGAGAACCGCGCGGTCGAGGTGCGGGTCGTGAGCGAAGACCAAATCCACACCGTGCCGCTGCGCCGACCACCGAAGGTCCACGGCGACATTCGTGTCGTCCTGATCGATGACTATGACGCGTCGGCGTGTGGCGGGACGCACGTGCCGGCCACCGGCGCGGTCGGCCTGCTGAAGATCGTCCGGGTCGAGCGCTACAAGGGTGGCGTCCGGGTGGGCTTCGTGTGCGGTGCGCGGGCGCTCGCGCACTACCAGCGCACGCTCAAGGCGTTGCAGACCGTGAGCGCGGACCTGTCGGTGGGCGGCGACGAAGTTCCCGAGGCGGTCGCGCGCTTGAAGGGCGACCTCAAGGACGCGCGGCGGGAGCTGGAGGCCGCGCAGCGTGTCGTGACGACCATCGAGGCCGAGCGACTGTGGGCGGAGACGCCAGTGGTGGATGGCGTGCGGTGGATCGTTGCGCATCTCGACGGCCACACCTTCGAGCAGGCGTCAGCGGTCGCCGCGCATGCCAGCGCCAAGCCGCGCACGGTCGCCTTGCTCGCAACGAGCGACGCCACCGGCGTGCGGCTGGTGTGCGCCCGCAGCGCCGATCTGGTCGAGGTCAACGCGGCGACGATCCTCAAGCGTGTGATGGAGCAACTCGGCGGCAAAGGCGGCGGCACTGCGGAGCACGCGCGGGGCGGCGGGCCGGGAGCTTCGCGGGAGGTGATACTCGAGGCGCTGGGCGCTGCAATGGTGGGTTGAGCGGGAGAGAGCGGCGGACTCCCGCCCTCTCCCGCCGTCTCTCGCCCCACCCCGTCCATCCCGCGACTGCCCCGGACCCACTTCAGCAGGATCCGGACGAAAACGGCCCCATCCCGCTCATCCCATTCACTCTCGACTCACCCGCATTTCACGATCGCTTGACCCCCGCCACGCGAGCATTGTCCGCGGACCGACCAGGAGACGACATGCGGATCGGGGTGGGAATGGCGACGGTGGGGCTCGTGCTTGGCGCGGCGGCGTGCAGCGACAGCGGGCCATCGATGGACAGCTTCGTCGGCACGTGGACCGCCAGCAAGGCGGAGTTCGTGCGCGTGGCCGATGCGACGGACAAGGTGGAGATCATCGCACAGGGCGGGACGTTCCGGATCACGTTCAACGCCGACAGCACGTGGGTGGCGACGATCACCGCGCCGCAGAACGTGCCGGATACGTCGGGCGGGACGTGGTCCGCGAGCGTGGACGTGCTCACGCTCGTGACCGTCGGGCTGTCGGGGCAAACGCAATTCGATTTCGTGCTGTCCGGGAACACGGTGACCCTGACCGGCGGGCACGTGACGTGGGATTTCGGGACGGGTGACGAGGAAGCGCTCCTGAACGTGACGGCGACGAAGCAGTAGGGAGAAGCGGGAGACCCCAAGACCTTGCTCCAAGAGGGCTGTCTCCCCACGGCGATCGGCGATCGGCGATCGGCCATCGGCTGGTCTGGGTCCGCCTCCCGCGGGTTTCGTCGCTAGAGCGACGGCTCGGCTGCTGTCGCTAAAGCGACGAGAGCTCCATCGTCCTAGCCGCCGAGCCGCCTAGCCGCCTATCGAAACGGACTCATCACCTCGAGTGCCCCAAACCGCTGTCCGTCCTGGAGGTCTTCGGTGAGCAACGTCCCGCAGCGAGCGGCGAGCGCGCTCGCGACGATCAACGCGTCCCACCAGGCCAACTGATGCCGGTCTTGTAGCTCCCAGGCGCGTTCCAGCAGTGCGGCCGTGACGGGGATCGGCCGCCAGGCGAGCAGCGCCCGCACGTCGGCGCGGGCGTGCTCGACCGACATGCCCGGTTTCAGCTTGGCGGTGACCGTCACGTAGTACTCGGCCAGGACCTGGTGGCTGAGCCGGCCGGTGCCGGCCTCCCAGAGCTGCCGCATCCACTCGGCGGCGCGGGTGTGTTTCCGGCCCTGCGCCCCGTCGCGGGCGTAGACCAGCACGTTGGTGTCAACGAAGACCGGCGCGGTCATGCAGCTCGTTGCGTGCGGGGCGCTTGGCGCCGCGCCGGCTGAGCGCGGCCGGAGGGCGGGCGAGGTAGTCGTCCCGGGCGCGGGTGTAGGCGGTGTCGTCGTCCATCATCTGGCGGAGGAGATCGCCGAGCAGTCGCGAGACACTCGTATCCAGCTCGGCGGCGCGAATACGCGCCCAGCGGGCGACCTCGTCCTCGAGCGTGATCGTGACGTTGCGCATGTCACGAATCTCGTGGAGCACGGATTTCGTGTCAACGACGCGGTTGGCGGATAGCGGATAGCCGATAGCCGATAGCCGATAGCCGATGGCCGTATGCTGGACGCTGCACGCTGCACCTTCGTCACCTTCCCACCGGTACCGCGTGCAACTTCATGCCGAGCGCATCGATGACCCGGAGCACCGTGGCGAACTCGGGGTTCCCCTGCGGAGAGAGGGCTTTGTAGAGGCTCTCGCGGCCGAGCCCGGCCTTGCGTGCGACCTCGGTCATGCCTTTCGCACGCGCGAGGTCACCGACGGCTGCCGCAATGACGCCGGGGTCACCGTCTTCGAGCGCGGCCTCGAGGTATGCGGCGGCATGGGCCGAGGACATGGTGATCGGCACGCTTGGGTAGAACCGGAAGTTTGCCGCGCTTCCCGATTCGTTGCGCCATCCATGCGTTTGCGCGTGCGACATTATGCCACGAGTGGCGGTGATTGGGTGCCGTCGCTTGTGACCTTGTCCGCCACCTTGCCCGCTGGTTTCTCCAGGGGCAACATTGGCTTGGACGGTTCGCGAGCTGATCAGGGTGATCGAGGCGGATGGTTGGCGTCTGGTGCGGACGCGCGGGAGTCATCAGCAGTTCCGTCACGCGGTCAAATCGGGCCTGGTGACGATTGCCGGGAAGCCTAGTGACACGTTAGCCCCGGGCACAGTCAATAGCATTCTCAAGCAGGCGAGGCTGAAGCCATGAAAGTGCTCGTCATCGTGGAACGGAGTGACACCGGATTTTCCGCCCACTCGCCGGACCTCCCCGGTTGTGTTGCGGCGGGCGCTGATCGCGAGACGGTCGAGCGTGAGATGCGTGACGCCATCGCGTTCCACCTGGAGGGCCTGCGCGCCGAGGGGTATCCGGTCCCGGAGCCGACGAGCTACGCCACCTATGTGGAGGTCGCCGCCTAGAACCCGGCGTCTGCCAGGGTTAGCTTGTCCGTCCGGGGGCCGCGAAGGCAGATAGGCGGTCAGCCGGACAGGCGGTCAGTCGTTGATGGGATGTCGTTGAAGAGGGAAATCGGTAGGATCGGTCGCTGGCGCAGGGATAGGGAAGGCAGCAGGGAGACACTAGCCGCCTAACCGCCCGACCGCCTATGACGGGACGTGGCGCAGCCCGGTAGCGCACCTGAATGGGGTTCAGGGGGTCGCGGGTTCGAATCCCGCCGTCCCGACTCACGAAGAGCGAGCCAGTTGGCTCGCTCTTCGTGTGTCGGGCCGCCTCGATTTCGCCAACGGGGCTCGCCTGCGGCTCGCCCCTCTTGGTCGAATCCCGCCGTCCCGTCGCGCGACCGTCGAGTACGCTTGGACCATTGCGGCGATTCGGCAATCTCCGGGTCCCGGTGTGGGGCGTCGAACCGCCGAAGGTCAGGAACTAGCCGCGGCCGCCGGCAACGCCTCCGCAGGGCGAAGGGGCCATTCGCGGGGCGGGCTTGCCAACGGCGGTTGTTGGGGAGCGGGTGGCGGAGCGCTCGCTGGCGCCAGCCGTGCGGCGCTCGGTGGTGCCGGTGCGTGACGCGGTGCCGGATCGCGCTAGGCGCTCGACCCGCGTCGGTCGGCTGGGTCGCGGATCGTGGACACCACCAGCGATCCGTCCGGTGACTGGTACGGCGCAAGGCTGATCTCGACCGGGAACTCGTGCCCGTCCTTGTGGCGCGCCACGAGATCCTGCTCGCCGCCCATCGGGCGCACATGGGGGGAGCGGGCGTAGCGCCCACGGTTCTCGATGTGCCCGTCCCGATAACGATCGGGTAGCAGCCGCTCGACCGCCTGTCCCACCATCTCCGCGCGCGCGTAGCCGAACATCATCCGGGCGTGGGCATTGAACTCGACGATCCGTCCCGCGCGATCCACGATAATGATCGCGTCGGGTATCGCGTCGAGCAGGCCCGTGTACGCGAACCGATCGGGCTCGCTGCGATCCTGTGGCTGGTCAGACACGTGTTGTCTCCGGCGTATGGACGAGCATCGGCAATTCCCTGACGTAAGATAGCGGCCCGGAGGATCGACTCTGGGCTCCGGCGGCCACGCGCCGGGAGTCGGCCCGTGGCACCTGCGCGGTCCCCCGCCGTCGCCACGATCTTCTGCTTACGTTCCTTACCTTGAGGCTGACCCCAACCAGGGCGCTGGCCCGCCCGCCCCGAGGGTTCGTGGCACCATGACCGACTCAACTCCGCACTGTACCCGTTGCAGCCGGCCGCTGGCCCCCGACGACCTGTTCTGCTCCCGGTGTGGCACGCCGACGTCCACGACCGAGGATCCCGACGCCACCCTCGTGATCGGGGCTGGGGCCGAAGACCCCGGTGCGCTCGGCGATGATCGCGAGGTGGACGCCCCCGTCGCAGCGCCGCCGTCCGCGGCGCGACCCTCGGCAGCCGGCTTCAACGACCGGTTGCGGCAGGTGCTCGGCGCTGAATACGAGCTCCTCTCCCTGCTCGGCGAGGGGGGGTTCGCCCGCGTCTACAAAGCACGGGACCGGCGACTCGACCGGATCGTGGCCATCAAGGTCATTCGCCCCGAGGTGGTCGGGACGAAGCTCTTCGTGGAGAGCTTCCGGACCGAAGGCATTGCCCTGGCGAAGCTCCGGCACCCCGCCATCGTCCCGATCTACGACATTCGCGAGCGGGGAGGATTGATCTACTACGTCATGCCGTTCGTGCAGGGGACCACCCTCGAGGCGCGGCTGGCCCGCGGGCGACTCCCGCCCTACGAGTCGCGGCGCATCCTCAGCGAGCTGTGCGACGCGCTCGCGGCGGCCCATCGGGCCAAGATGGTCCACCTGGACATCAAGCCGGCCAACGTGTTCCTGGAGGGAGACCTCCAGAAGGTGCTGTTGATGGACTTCGGGACCGCCATGGCCGTCACGGATATGGTCGAGGAACCCTCGGACGGACCGGTGGTGGGGACGCCCGAGTACATGTCACCGGAGCAGGCCCGCGGACTGCCCGACATCGACCACCGGTCGGACATCTACTCGCTGGGCGCCCTCGGGTATTGCATGCTCATGGGGCGGCCCCCGTTCAGCGGGCGGAACGCCACGGAGATCCTCACGAAGCACGTCAAGGAAGCACCGGTCTCCATCCGCAAGGTCAACCCCACGATTCCGCAGGATTTCGCGGACGCGATCATGCGATGTCTCGAAAAGGACCCGTGGGACCGGTTCCCGACCACGAAGGAACTGGACAGCGCGCTCCAAGCGGTGACGTTCCGCGGCACGCAGGAGTACACCGCGCCTCGTGCGGAATCCTCGGGCGTGCACCGCACCATCGTCGTCCTCATCGCCGGCGTCGCGCTCATCGCCGGGGTGCTGGCGGGTGTTGTGATCGGCTGAACGCCGCGCCAGCGCCGAGCGGTAGCAGCGCTGACGGCGGGAGCGCTCGGTCCCGTTCCGAGTTGTCCTCGGCGGCCTTCCTTCGCGTGCCTGACTGGTCACGCGGGGACCTGTCCCCCGAGATCAGGCAAGGTCGAAGCGATCGGCGTTCATCACCTTGTTCCAGGCCGCCAC
>CAYWNR010000225.1:0-6297 GCA_964459705.1 uncultured Gemmatimonadaceae bacterium
CTTGGGCTGCGTGCTCTACGAGATGCTCGCCGGTCAACCGCCGTTCACGGGACCCTCGATGGAGAGCGTGATTCATCAGCACGTGATGGCCACTCCACCCCCGGTGACGCAGTTTCGTCCGGCCGTTCCTCCGGACGTCGCGTCGGCGCTGCAACGCGCGTTGGCCAAGATGCCCGCGGACCGGTTCAATCCGGTGGCGCAGTTCTCGGACGCGTTGCGGTCGGGCACGTCGCTCCGGCCCGGGAGCGCGGCCGCCACCGAATCCGGCGAACGGACCATCGCGGTGCTGCCGTTCGTCACCATGCCGGCGGATCCCGAGAACGACTACTTCAGCGACGGCATCACCGAGGAGATCATCAACGCGCTGGTGCAGGTGCCCGGCCTCCAGGTGTCGTCCCGCACCTCGTCGTTTGCGTTCAAGGGGAAGAACGTGCCGATGGCCGAGGTTGCCGACCGGCTCCAGGTGACGACGGTGCTCGAGGGAAGTGTGCGCAAGGCGGGGAACCGGCTGCGCATCACCGCCCAGTTGGTGGACGTCCGGTCCGACAAGCATCTCTGGTCCGAGCGCTTCGACCGGCAGCTGGAGGACGTCTTCGCGATCCAGGACGAGATCGCGACGAACATCGCCACATCCCTGCGGGGGATGTTGACCGAGGGCGAGAAGCGCGCCATCGAGCGAAGCCCCACCGAGAACATGCAGGCGTACGAGTGCTATCTCCGCGGACGGCAGTTCATGCACCAGTTCCGCCGGAGCGGGTTTGAGCACGCTCGGCGGATGTTCGAGCGGGCCATCGCGATCGACCCGAAGTATGGGCCGGCCTTCGCGGGAGCGGCAGACTGTTGCTCCTATCTGTACACGCATTGGGACCGGAGCCAGGCCAATCTCGACCAGGCGGACGCCCTGAGCCAACGGGCGCTCGAGGTGGCGCCGGAACGGGCGGAGGCGCATGCCTCCCGCGGGCTCGTGCTTTCCCTGGTGCGGCGGCTCGACGAGGCGGCGGGCGAGTTCGAAACGGCGATTCGTCTGAACCCCAAGCTGTACGAGGCCCACTACTTCTACGGGCGGGCGTGTTTCGCGGAGGGCAAGTTCGAGGATGCCGTTCGCCACTACGCGGAGGCGGCGCGGGTCCGCCCGGACGACTACCAGGCGCTCTCGCACATGGCGATGTCGCTGACCAGCCTCGGACGAAAGGACGAGGCGGCGGCCGCCAAGCGTCAGAGCCTGGAGCGGGTAGAGAAGCACATCGAGCTCAATCCGGACGACGCTCGCGCGCTCTATTTTGGCGCCAACGCCGTGTCCGCGGCAGGGGATCGTGCCCGCGCGCTCGAATGGAACCGGCGGGCCCTCGCCATCGATCCGGAAGATCCAGGCGTGCTGTACAACGTGGCCTGTGTGTTCGCCTTACTGGGGCAGAAGGAAGACGCGATCGACACCATATCCAAGTCCGTCGCGAACGGGATGCACCATTGGGAATGGCTGGAGCAGGATTCCGACCTGGACTCGCTGCGCGGCGACCCCCGGTTCGATGCGTTGATTACGGGGCTCAAGGAAGCGTCCTCCGATTCCGCGGCGGAACGGCACGGGTAGTCGAGCCCGAATCGCGTGAAACCGCGAACGATCCGCAACCTCATCGTGAGCGCGCCCCTGGCCATCGGCGTGCTCGCGTGGTTCGTCCTTCCCGGTCCGTTTGCCCACGGTATCATCGTTGGCTTCCTCGCGACCCTGGGCGCGCTCCTCGGCGGTCTCGCGGCCTTCACCATGATTGCGAAGAAACGACGCGGCACGACGCTCAAGCCCCCGCCGCTGCCAATCGGCTCGTGGGACTACGCGATGGATCTCACCGACCTGGATGGCGCGCCCGCGACCCCGTCGCAGTGGCAGGGCAACGTGCTCGTGCTCAACTTCTGGGCCACGTGGTGCGCTCCGTGTGTCGCGGAGATGCCGAGCCTCAAGCGGCTGCTCGACCGGACGGCGGATCTCGACGTGCGGTTCGGGTTCGTCACGCGCGAGGAGCCCGGGGTGGTTCGCCCGTTCGTCGAGAAGCGTGGCATCGATCTCCCGATCTACCTGCTCGAGGGGGACCCACCCGAGTGCTTCAAGACCCGCGGCATCCCGGCCACGTTCGTCCTCGACCGACATGGCGGCATCGTGATGCGGCATGCCGGTGCCGCGGCGTGGGACGCGGACAGTATCGTGGGGTTCGTCCGCGGGTTGGCATCGAAGCCGTCGGGCTGAGTTCCCGGCCCAACGACTGGGTGCGGCTGAGGGGAAGAAGCGCCGCCGCTGAAGCGGCGCGCTCGGAACGCCGGAGGGCTCCATCATGGCTCAGTGGGCAAGGAAGACCACGTTTCGCCAGCATCGCGCTGGCGCTCGCGGAGCCGCGCTCCTCGTGCTGGCGGCCTGCGCCGGTGATCCGAGCCCGCGCCTGCCCGAGCGTCACGTCGCAGGCATGACGCCCCTCGTCACCGCGGAATCCGAAATCCTGAGCGGGCCCAACGACATCGCGATCGATGTCGACGGGAATATCTACGTCCTCGACTACCTACTGGCGCAGATCATCGTGTTGTCACCCACGGGTGAGCGACTGCGGACTATCGGCCGGAAGGGGAAGGGACCGGGGGAATTCCAATTGCCGCGGTCCTTCACGCTGAGCGGCGATACGCTCCGAGTGGTCGACGTCGGCAACGGGAAGCTCCAGGTGGTCGGGCTCCACGGTGACTTCGTGCGGAGTACACCGTTGCCTCCCGGAGCCAGCATGGGGCCGATGGACGTGGACGCCGAGGGCCGGCTCCTGGTCGGCACGTTGGGCTTGCAAGACGCGCTGGTCAGCTACCATGACGCGCGTGGGAATCAGGTTCGGACGCTTGGGACGCCGCCCGCGCCGGCACCCACCATGCTCGACTTCACCAGCATCAAGAAGGAGATTCTCGCCGGGACCGTGCCGGCGATGTTCCGGAACACCGCGCTGCCGGTGTTTGCCGAGGATGGAGGCGCCTGGATCGTCCTCAACGGGGAAGGCCAAGTGCAGCGGTACGATTCCACAGGCGCGCTCCAGGCGTCCGCCCAACTCGTGGTACCGGAGATGGAGCGGATCTGGGCGGACGTGGTCGAGCGCACCAGGGCGATCATGGGGGATCAACGCCGGTTGGCCGGCCTGGCGTACGTGAGCGACGCGGCGGTCGTCGGACACACGTTGTGGCTGCTCTTGAACGTGCCCGAGGGTGATCCGACCGTCATGCTCGCCCTCTCGGCGGCTGGGACGGCTGAGCGCCGGGTCCAGTTCGCGGATGTCATCGGCGCCAAGTACTTCGCGATCGATCGGCGCCGCGCCAGGATCGTGTTCGTCCTCACCGCCAACGCCAGCGTCGTCGCGGCGCCATGGACGGAGGAAACTCTCTGAACGCCGTCGACCACCTGCGGTCCCGCGCACGCGTCACCACCGCGGGATGCCATTCGTGACGCGCGGCGCTCGCGGCTCTGCCGGCGCGTTGCTGGCGCTCGTGTTCCTGGCGCCCGCGGCTCGAGCGCAGGTCCGGCTCGTTCCCGTTGACACGGTGTGGCTGCAAGAAGGCGAGCGCGCCTACTTGGTGCTACCCGGCGCGCTCAGGACGGACCTCGATGGATACCTCGTCACCGACGCCGGGCAGGCGCGGGTTTTCCGGTACGCCGCCAATGGCCGCTTAGTGCAGCGCTACGGCGCTGAGGGGGAGGGGCCCGGTGAGTTCAAGTACGCCAGCGTGGCTCTGCCATATGGCGCCAATGAGATTCTCGTGGTCAGCTGGAACCCGCCCGCGCTGCAGCGGTTCAACCGGGAGACCGGGAGGTATGTCCAGAGGTATCCAATTCAGGGCGGGGACCCGTCGTCGGCCGTTCTTGCCGGTGACACGATCTGGCTCGGCGGCGCTCGGTATGCTGAGCGCGCGGGCGTCGAGCAGCTCTGGATCGGCCGCGGGAAATCGGTGTCCATGGCGCCTCTGCCACAGGCCTTCGAGCAGGGCGGGCCCGTGGGGGGGATCTTCCCGGTCGTCAGCCTGACCCGCTGGAACGACACCGTGATGGTGGGATTCGAGCCGAGCGACACCCTGCTGGTACTGGCGCCGAACGGGCGTGTCGTCGAGCGGGTGACCATCCCGCACCAGCGCCGTCGCGGTGTCCCAAGCGACCTGCGGGCACACCTCCTCGAGGTGATGCGCAAGGACTACACGAACGTCTTCGGTGTCTTGTCCGCGTTGCGGGGGATGTATCGCCTGCCGAGCGGCGCGACGGCTCTCGTTCACTACGACTCCCGGCCGGGCAAGTTGCCCGCCAGCTCCGACGTGTTCGTGTCGGTCGTATCGGCGGATCGGACGCGCGCGTGTGTCGATGCGTCCGTTCCGCTCGGCCCGGATCCTCATCCAGTGATCGCCTTCAAGGCGGATACGCTCCTGGTGCTCGATCAGCAGCTCGCGGGCGGCCTCGACGTCGCGAGCTTCATTGCCCGATTCACCCTCGACGAATCCACCTGTCGCTGGGTCCCGACCGGCATCGAGGGACGCTGATGCTGGCGAGGCCGAGCGTCGCGACCCGGTCGGGTCGTCACGCGTGCCGCGTCGTGCAGGAACTCCGGCGCGAAGTCGGCGCCGTTGGGCCACACGAGGGTCTTGAGCTCCGGGTCCACCGTGAACTGCTTGAAGTAGTCCACGTTGCGCAGTGGCTCGAACACTTCTCCCCAAAGTTCCCGACGCAGGTCGACCTCGCCACTCGTGCCGTCGCGAAACCGCAGCCAGATCACGAAGTCGCGCACGTACTTCGCCTCTTCGACCAGGTAGTCCATACGGTCACTCCAGCGGGGCGATTCGGTTCACCGGCTTGCCGTCTCGCCCCGCTGCCAATCAGCCAACAACTCTTCGCGGTGCAACGCGGCCCATTCTAAGACGTGGCGCAAGGCCCGCTGTGGAAAGCCCGCGCCGCCATCAACAGAATTTCCTAACCCATCCCCACTCTGCACTTCCACCCTACTCCTCGCGCAGCGCCTCGGTCGGCTCGATCGCCAATCCCCGTCGTGCGGGCCCGAGCGCCGCCAGCAGCCCAACGCCAATCATCACCACCGCGACGATCGGCAGCAGCACGATGCCTGTGCCCGCCAACAGGCCGCTGCCCCCGATCGCCCGGTTGAGCACGGTCGCCAGGACGAGCCCGGCCAGCACGCCCGCGCCGAGTTGCGCGCTCGCCCGCGCGAAGATGCCGGTGAGGATGCGACGTGGGTCGGCGCCGAGGGCCGTGCGGATGCCGATTTCACGACGTCGCCGAGCGACCGTGAACGACATCATCGCGTAGATCCCCGCCGCGGAGAGGAGCACCACGCTCGCGGTCACCGCCACGATCACCAGCGCCAGCGCGAGCAGGCTCCGTTGCGCATCTCGTTGCGCATCCGCCGCGCTCTGCAGTTCATGGAGCTGAAGGGCAGGATCCACCGACGCCGCGATGTCCCGGAACCGCGCCGTGAAGCCCGACGGTGGGCTGTTCCGGATCCGGACCGCGAGGCTGAGGACCGTAGGTGCGCGCGCCAGTCCCATCGGCTCGTAGAGCCTCGCGTCTGGAGGGTCGAAGTCGGCCTGGATCGTGAAATCGGGTACGACCCCTACGACCGCGAGCCAGGGTCCGGCTTCGATGGTTCCGTCGGAGCCCCTTCTGTCAAGGAAACGAACGCGACGCCCGACGGCGTTGCCGCCGCCGAGGAGTTGTTCGGCGAATACGCGATTGACGATGACCGTGTTCGCGCCCTCACGCCGATCGCCATCGTCGAATCCCCGCCCGACCAGAATCGGCACGTCGAGAACCCTGAAGAGATCGACATCCACGTTGTTGACCACGGCCGATCGACTAACGGGTGCCGGCGGACTCGCGGTATCGGCCGCAGTGCTCGTCCGCTCCGCGTCACGCTCGACCTCGATCCGGGCGTACGTGCCCCCTCCCAGGAACGTGCGCGCGAAGGTCACACTGGAGACTGCCGGTTCCGCCTCCAGGCGCCGCAGCAGTTCCGCGGCGGATTTGTGGAAGCGCCCTTCGAAGGCACGCTCGTATGCTTCCGCTTCGGCGCTCGGCGGCGCTTCTTCCCTCTCCATGGAGAGCCAGCCCCGCAGGACTTCGTTCACCGGGTATCCCGCCCTGGACATCCCGCGCCGCACTGACTGACCCGCGACGAGGACGGCGAACGGGAGGACTGCTACCGCGACCGCGACCTGCACGACGATCAATGCAGTCCACGTGCGTCCGAGCTGCATCCGCGATCCGCGTTGTGAGAGCTGCTGGAGTCC
>CAYWNR010000226.1:0-2476 GCA_964459705.1 uncultured Gemmatimonadaceae bacterium
CGCGGTGGTGACGGTGACGGTGGTGATCTGCGCGTCAGCGGTCTCGCACGTAAAACGCGTCGTGCGCCGAGCGGCGGAACGCGACCGCTCCGCGGAGCAACGCTTCCGCCGCTACTTCGAACAGCGCGACCGCACGTCGTAACCGGGGGACTCGCGCGCCGCCATCCCCTGTGCAATCGCCGTTCGCCAATCGCCAATCAGTCGCTCTTCTTCACGTCCCGCACGACGATGATCGAAATGTTGTCGCTCCCGCCGTCGTCGAGCGCATCCTGCAGCAGAGCCTCGCAGACCTGCTTGGACGACGTCATCGTGCGCAGCCGCTCGGCAATGCGCTCGTCGGACACATGCTTCGTGAGTCCGTCGCTGCACAGCAGGCTCACGTTC
This sequence comes from uncultured Gemmatimonadaceae bacterium, assembly GCA_964459705.1. Lineage (GTDB taxonomy): Bacteria > Gemmatimonadota > Gemmatimonadetes > Gemmatimonadales > GWC2-71-9 > JAOTWJ01. The sequence continues at coordinate 385 of CAYWNR010000226.1, forward strand.
TCCCAATCCTGATCCAGCCGCGTTACCACGGGCGCCGTTTGTTGGCCGCCGATGGAGCTGGACAACACGTTCGCCCACTTCGTGTTCATGGCGTTGGAATGCGTCAGCACGCCTTGGTCCAGCAGCTCCTGCGCCATCGTTTGATCGCGTGAGATGCGCGTGAGCTTGTCCTCGCGGAAGATGTAGAAGCGACTATCCCCGACTTGGAGCAGGTAGGCGCGCGGCCACACCGCCAGCCACAGCGTGAGCGTCGTGGCCATGCCCCGCTGGTCGACGTTCGACTCCGCTTCGGCGACGACGCTTGCATGACACTTCCACGCGGCTTCCTGGAGGGCATCGAGAAACGGCTGGTCGTCGGTCGCGTCGAGATGGTGATAGGCGCGCATGGTCATGGCGACGTACTCGGTGACCTGCTCGAGCGCCACGCGACTGGCCGTCTCGCCCTTCGTCCCACCACCCACGCCATCCGCCACCACCGCAATGAATGCCATCCGCTCCCCCGCCAGGGGAAGGCGTTCGACGTCGGGCAGGCTCGTGCGATGCACCTGCACCTGTTTCCGCACCGAGCAGATGAGAAAGTGATCCTGGTTGGTCTTCCGCACCGTCCCGACGTGCGTGAGACCATACATGTCCACTTCGTCGTCGTGGGGCTTCCGAAGGCCCGTCACGTTGACGGCTGTAGGGGTCGATGGCATGGGGACCGACCGTTGGAGGAGGTCTGGCTAAGGTACGGCGCGGCGGACGGCCTGGCTACCAGGCCCCGCCGCCCCCGCCGCCGAACCCCCCACCGGACGAGCCTCCGCCACCGAATCCGCCGGAAGATCCTCCCCCGGACGACCGCGGCTGCGCCGCGAGGGAGGTGTTCATGGTGTTCACGGAGTGGTTCAGGGAGTGCGCGAAGACGGCCATCGTGAACGCGCCGTCGTGCCGCGTGCGGTACCAGTTCGGCGGGCTCTGGTAGAGTCCCTCGAACGCGGTCGCCCAGCGGTCCACGAGGCCGAGCGCGATTGCGTGCGGCAGCAGCCGCTCGAAGATGTTGCGGCGCTCCTGCTCCTCGAGCTCCCGCTGCTCGGCGCGCCGCATGTATTCCTCCAAACCCCGAATCTTCTCCCACGCAATCCGGCCCTTTCGCGTCTTCCGGGGCACGATTCGGCTGAAGACCACGATCACCACGAGGGACAGGATACCCGCTACGACGAGCGGGACAGCATACACCGTACCGATGGTAGCGACCTGGAAGAACGCGACTCCGGCCAACAACCCGGCCGTGAGGAAGAACGCGACCGCGGCGAAGACGCTTCGGATCGTGTCGGGGTTGCCATCGAAGTACCCGTGCGTGGTCAAATGTTGGTAAACCTGTTTTCGGATCGTGGCGACCGTTCCGGAGAACTTCTGCTTGAGATCGGACAGCTTCCGCGTGTCCCCAGTCTTGAATACGCCGTCGAAGAGCGCAATCTCATACTTCTTGAGGTCTAATGGTTCTCGTTTCTTGGTGAACCGGTAGTCTTCGCTCGTGAAGATGATCTTCTTCTCCGAAATGTCCTCGATCTCGAGGTAGCCGCGCACGGCGAGGTCGACGAGGATCGCCGAGACGTCCTGCATATTGACTTGCTCGTCGGCCAGTGTGCCGACCTCGGCGGGGCCAAGCCCGTCCGGGGGCTCGTATTGCACGACGATGCTGCCCCATCCGGGGACGTCGCGCCCACGGCGGTACCAGTAGAGGAAACAGCCGCCGAGCACCACCAGGAAGACCGCGTAGGCAAGATTGTCGGTGAGGATCCACCAGAGCCGCGCGCCCCAGCCGGGCAGCGCGACCGCCGTGGCCGGCATCGAGAGCTCGACGGTGATGCCCTCACGCGGTCTGAGCGCACCGGTTGCGTATTCGATCGTCCGGTCGTCGACACGACGGACCGCGAAGTCCTTCCCTGTGGCGCCGTACACGCCGGTCCAGGCGTCGTAGGTAACCGCGGAATCAGGCAGGGCGGTCGGGAGCGTGACGGTGGTCGTGGATGCGGTGATCGGAACGTCCCACTCGTTCCCGGTCGCGTTCCACCGCAAGACGGTGCGATCCAGCTCGTGGAGGATCGCCCGC
>CAYWNR010000226.1:2576-6291 GCA_964459705.1 uncultured Gemmatimonadaceae bacterium
CCCGGTCGCGTTCCACCGCAAGACGGTGCGATCCAGCTCGTGGAGGATCGCCCGCCGGATCTCGTACTGGATGCGGTAGACCTGGAGACCGCGGATCGTTCGGTCCGGGTCGCCGATCCGGATTTGGACGCTGAAACCGTCGCGGCTCAGCTTCGTCCGCCGCGCCTCCCCGTTCCCATCCGTGACACCGAGCAGCTTGAACCGGAGGGAGTATTGGTGAAAGGCGACCTCGTAGTGAATCGGGATCGTGCGATAGATGCCGTGCTTCGGGGCCACGAACGCGGCGGCGATCGTCTCCGTGATGAGGAGGCGACCGTCGGGCTGAATGACGATGTCGGTGTGGAAGTCGTCGATGTGCCAGTCCGACTGCGCGGTGGCCGGCGCCGCGCGTAGCACCAGCGCGGAGAGGAGGGCGGCGACGGTCGTGATGGTGGGGCGGGTCATTGGGCGCTCCGGTTTCTGCTCATACCTCACCTCGGCGACCGCGGTGTGCTCCGCGGTGAAGCACGTGATTGAGTTTGCTAGCCGAGGTCCCGGCTTGAAAGCCGGGCTCGGCGGCGCTGGCGCGCCGACGGGCCATGAATGGCGCTCGGCTGCGAGGGTGCGTCAGCACTTGTCGCCGAAGGCGCCGAGCCGGCGTTGCAACGCCGGCACCGCGACCCGGCTCGCCACATGTGGTGACGGTCCACTAGTCAACGTCCACAATCGGCACCGCACGCTCGTCGTCGTCCTCGAGCTGGAAGAATTCGAGCGGCGTGAAGCGGAAGATGATCGTGAGGAGCAGGATGGGGAACGTCGCGATGAGCACGTTGTAGTCACGGACCACCGCGTTGAAGTAGCGGCGGGCGTGCTGCAGCGTGTTCTCGATCTCCACGAGCGACTTCTGGAGCTCGAGAAACTGGCCGCTCGCCTTGAGGTCCGGGTAATCCTCCACCACGGCTACCAACCCACGCGCGGCGGTCGCGAGGTTCTTCTCGTCCCGCCCGCGGTCCGCCACGGAACCCGCGTCGGCCGCGGCCATAGCGCGCTGGCGAGCCTGGACGACCTTCTGGAGGGTTCCGGATTCGTGGGCCATGTAGCCCTTGACCGCCTCGGTCAACGCGGGCACGAGGTCCCAGCGGCGCTTGAGCTGGACGTCGATATCGCTCCAGGCGGCGCGCGCGCGTTGCTTGAGGGCGATCACGCGGTTGTAGAGCCACGCGGTGACGACGCCCACGGCAACGATGCCGGCAATGGTCCAGGGATTCATGGGCTCAACATGCGCTGGTGTGGGCGCGGTCGCTAGAGAGCAGCGGGGCAGAGAGAAGCCAGAGCAGCGGGGCAGGGAGAAGCTGCCGCGCACATTCGGATGCCGGTCTTATCCTCTCGCTGCCTCGCTGCCTCGCTGCCTCGCTGCCCCGCTGCCCCATCACCGCTCCAGCACGCGTCCCACCGCCTCCACCGCCCGCGTGACATCGTCCTCCGTCGTCATCCAGCTACAGACCGAAATCCGCATGCACCGCATCCCGCGCCACGTGGTTCCACTGAAGAATGCCTCCCCGGACGCCTGGACGGCCGCGATGACGTCGTCCGTACGGCGGTCGTGATCGGCGGCGGTCGCCGACGGGCCGTCGGCGGGAAAGCGGACCAGGCCCTGGTTGATGATCGGTTCCCACAGCAGCTCTGCGCCCGACAGCGCGCCGATCCGCGTCGTGAGGGCGTGCGCACGGTCGCAGCAATCCGCGACGAGATCGGCGATCCCCTGGCGTCCCAACTGCCGGATGGCGGCGTAGGTCGGGAATCCCCGCGCCCGCCGCGACCACTCGGGGGTCCAGTCCAGGCCGTCCCGGGCCTGATCCGCGTGTGTCAGGTAGCTGGCGTGGTGGGACATTGCGGCGCGATGGGCGTCGGGATGCGCGACGAAGGCGTACCCACAATCGAAGGGGACGTTGAGCCACTTGTGACCGTCCGTGGCCCACGAATCTGCGCGCTCCACTCCCGTAACGAGATGGCGGTGTCTGGGACTCGCGGCCGCCCACAACCCGAAGGCGCCGTCCACGTGGACCCACACCCCGTGCTGCTGGGCGATGGGAATCAGCGTCGCGAAGTCCTCGAACACGCCGGTGTTGATGTCGCCGGCCTGGAGATGCACGATCGTCGCCGTGTCGGGGTCTTGCCGAAGCGCGTCGTTCAGGGCCGCGGTCGTAAGGCGGCCCTGCTCGTCCGCCGCGACCGGGACGATGGAGTCCGTGCCGATGCCGAGGTACCGGAGCGCTCGGGGGACCGTGCCGTGGTACTGGTCGTTCGTGAGCATGCGGATCGGTGGCGCGCCGTTCAGGCCTCGGCGTTCGACGTCCCAGCCACGTGCCGCAAGCAGGTGATGGCGGGCAGCGGCGAGACACGTGAAGTGGGCCATCTGACATCCCGTCACGAGCGCGAAGCTCGCGGACGCGGGGAGGCCGAGTAGGTCCTTGAGCCAGATGCCCGCGACCTCCTCGACGACGGACGCGGCAGGCGAGACGGCGAACAGGCCGGCGTTCTGGTCCCACGCCGCCGCCATCCAGTCCGCCGCCAGCGCCGCCGGGACCGATCCGCCGTTGACCCACGCGTAGAACCGTCCGCCGCCGATCCGATTCAGTCCGTGGTGCGCATCCGTCGCTAATTGCTCGACAACGGCCTCCGGGGACTGTCCGGCTTCCGCCAGGGGCTGATACAGGCGATTCCACAGGTCCCCATGTGAGGCCTTGGCCGACACGGATTCCGTGTCGTGGCCGTCGAGAAAGGCGACCGCCGCGTGGAGCGCGCGCTCCAATGCGGGCGTGAAAGCAGAACGCATGGTTGGAGTCCTTGCTTGGGGCAGTCGTCGGGCCGGTCCGGTTCCGACGTCGTTTCGGTTCCGCATCAGGCTACCCAGCTGGCGGGCCCCGACGCCACCGGAAAAGGACCGTGGAATTCGCCGAGTCGCAACGGGCCCAGGACGCTCCGTGAGGTCCACGCTGCCCCGCTGGCCCGCTGCCGCGCTGATCCTGGGCGAGGGCACCGTGGTGGCTTGGGCGGACCAGGTGCCGTACATTGGCAGCCAGCCCCCGATTTCAGGAGTCGCGTGAGTTCCACCCAGCTCGAACGGCTCACCGCCGCACTCGCCGATCGCTATGCCATCGTGCGGGAGTTGGGACGTGGCGGAATGGCGACGGTGTATCTCGCCGAGGACCTGAAGCATCACCGACCCGTCGCCATCAAGGTCCTGCGCCCGGAGCTGGCGGGCGCGCTCGGGCCCGACCGCTTCCTCCGCGAGATCGAGATCGCCGCGCGGCTCGATCATCCGCACATCCTGCCCCTGTATGATAGTGGGCGGACCCTCACCCCCGTTTCCCCTCTCCGCGATGCGGAGAGGGGGTCAGGGGGTGAGGACTTTCTCTACTACGTCATGCCCTACGTCGAGGGCGAGTCCCTCCGCGACCGGCTGACCCGCGAGAAGCAGCTCCCCACCGAAGAGGCCATCCAGATCGCGCGCGAGGTGGCGGACGCGTTGTCGTACGCGCACAGCCGTGACGTCGTCCATCGCGACATCAAGCCCGAGAACATCCTGTTGGCCGGCGGGCACGCGCGGGTCGCGGACTTCGGCATCGCCCGCGCCATCACGGAGGCGGGCGGCGAGCGTCTCACGGGGACCGGCCTCGCCATCGGGACACCGACGTACATGAGTCCCGAGCAGGCCGCCGGAAGCCGCGACCTC
>CAYWNR010000227.1:0-6278 GCA_964459705.1 uncultured Gemmatimonadaceae bacterium
ATCAGGGTCCCGGTGAACGCCACGAGGGCGTGCATCACGAGCGCCATCACGAAGATCACGGCGGCGCTCTTCCAGCCCTGCGTCCAGTGTGCCAGGGCGAACGCCACCGAGCAGATGGCGACGGCGGCATACGGGTTACCAAGGGCATACCAAAGGATGGCCATGCCGACCCCGCGATACGCCGCTTCTTCCGCGACGCTGGCGACGAGGACGGTGCCGGTCCAGAGGAACCACTCCCGCGTGGATCTCGGGGCGATGAAGTACACCAGCATCGCGCGACGCTCGGCTTCCGAGCGGATGGCGCGCGAGACCTCACGGAGGCCGAAATACGCCGCGAGCGCAACGCCCGCCGCCGCGACGTCCCGGACGCCCAGCGGTGGCAGCGCGAAGATGTGGAAGTCGAACCCTCGCCCGGTGTACCACGCGAGGGCGAACAGGAAGCCGAGAACGAAGATCGTGCGGACCCAGATAGACTCCCGCGAGGGAAGCGGCTGTTCCGACGTCCCCGCACGCACCGCCCGTATCACGCCGGCGCTGCGGATGGCGGCGTAGGGCATGAGCACCAGTACGAACAGGAGGAAGAGCAGCGACATCGCGCCGGGCATACGCATGTGGTGGGTCCTCGGGAGTCGTGGCCGTCTTGTTCAGCCTAAGGAAGCTCTGCACAAGACCGCGAGCAGGAGTTGACGCCGCCCCCCCAGGCATCCGCGAGCGAACTCGCGGCTCGGCGCCTGCCGGTAAACCGGCATGTTGCCGCTTTCAGCGGCAGATAGCCGAGCGGCGAGTTCACTCGTCGACCACGCGTGGGGCGGGAATGCTGGGTCACCGTACTTGTGGAGAGCTTCCCTAAGGGGTCACCGGTCAATCACCTCGACGATCCCGAGATCGATGTACTGGGCACCGCGCGTGTTATGGACGTGCACCGCGAGGGAATTGGTACCGGGGCGCAGGAGCCGCCGCGCCACGTCGTCCAACGCTACCAGGGTGTAGGTCTGGTTGTAGCCCTCGAGCGTCGCGATCTGCTGGCCGTTGAGATAGACCTCGGCGTCTTCGTCGTGGCGGACGATCAGATTAGGTGCCACGAGGGCCGTAGGAGGCAGCGTGAACGTGCGGCGCAACCAGAGATCCGACGACGTCCACGACGTGCGGACCCGGGTGCCCGTGTCCGGCGTGCGACCGAATCCGCCGAGCCCCTCGCGCCAGCCGGAGTCGTCGAACCCGGGTCGCGTCCACTCCTCGGGCGGCGAGTCGGTCGTGTAGCGCCACGGCTGGCCCTCGGCGCGCGAGGTCGCAAGCACCGAGCGCACGGTGGGTGGGGACTTGTACAGCCGCGAGTGAATGCTCGGCGCGTCCCCGGGCAGTTTGATGACGGCGCGGTCGTACGTCATGATGCCGTTCACTTCGATCTCCACGTCCGTCGTCTGGGTGTAGATCGCCGCCGCGAGCCCTTCGCCGATGAGGAATCGCACCTGGCGCAGCAGCCCGCGGTACGCGTCGCCCAGCGCCGCCGTGTCCGCGAAGCTGCGGTAGCCCCAGTTGTCGCTATTCAGCCAGGTGTGACCTTCCAGTGGGAGACCGAGCCCGCCGAATTCCCCCAGCACCCGTGCGCGGCGCTCGTCGTCCGCGGGGATGGTGGGACCGGGATAGGCGTGCAGGTCCGCCACGTCACCCGTGCCGTGGTCCGTCCACCCGCTCGCGCCGTTCACCAGCCGAGTCGGGTCGTATTCCCGGAGCCACGCGGTGTAGTGCTCGGTGTCGTGCTGCCCCCAGCCTTCGTTGAACGGTACCCACATGACGATGGACGGATGATCGCGCAGCGCGTTCACGACCCGCTGCAGCTCGGATCCGAACTCCTCGCGCGATTCCGGCGTCGCGTTCCTCCCACTCGGCATGTCCTGCCACACGAGGAGCCCCAGCTTGTCGGCGTGATAGTACCAGCGCGCCGGCTCCACCTTCACGTGCTTCCGCGCCAGGTTGAAGCCGAGACGCCGGGTGGTCTCGATGTCGAACCGGAGCGCCGCGTCGGTTGGGGCGGTGTAGAGGCCGTCCGGCCACCAGCCCTGATCGAGCAATCCGTACTCGAACAGCGGCCTGCCGTTCAGGAACAGCCGGTGCACGCCGAGCTGGTCACGCCGTACGGCAATCGTCCGCATCCCGAAGTAGCTGGCTACGGAGTCTCCGCTCGACAACCGGACGCGCAGGTCGTACAGGAAGGGATCGTCCGGCGACCACGGGTGCGGGTTGGGAATCGCGAGCGTCAGCGGCTCGTCGATCGGTCCCTCGACCGTTCCCACCTGCTGCGCGCCGGCGACCGCGGTCGCGGTCGCACGCGCGTCGGGAGCCGCACCGATCGCGGCCACGCGGATCACGAGGCGCGACGAGTCCACGTCGGTCACGAACTCGAGATCCGTGATGTGCGCGCTCGGCACCGACTCCAGCCAGACCGTCTGCCAGATGCCGGTGACCGCCGTGTACCAGATGCCGTGCGGTGCGCGGACCTGCTTGCCGCGGGGCTGGTCGCCGGCGTCGGTGGGATCCCACACGGACACGACCAGCTCCTGCGCGGAACCCGGCTGGAGCGCGTCGGTGACGTCGAACGTGAACGGATCGTAGCCACCGCGGTGCTCGCCCACGCGCTGCCCGTTCACGAACGCGACCGTCTCCCAGTCCACGGCGCCGAAATGGAGGAGGAGTCGGTCACCCGGCGGCACCGTGGCGCGGAACGTCCGCCGATACCAGAGTCGCTCGGTGTCCGCCACCGCCCGGCGCACTCGGCTCAGCTGCGACTCGATGGCGAACGGCACCAGGATGCGCCCGTCCCACGTGTCGGGTTGCGGCGCCCCACTGTCGCGGACGGCGTACTGCCACCAGCCGTTCAGGTTCTGCCATGCGGGCCGCGTCAGCTGCGGTCGCGGGTACTCGGGGAGCACGCGCGCCGTATCCACGTTGGCCGCCCAGCGCGTCACGAGACGAGACGGTGCGGCCTGTGCGCCGGCCGGGCCGGGCAGCACGAGGAGCGCGGCTGTGGCGAAGACCACGGAGCGGGCGTGACCGAGTGGCGTTGCGAGATTGGGAAGCATGGTGCCAAGCGCCTCTTTGGGATGCGGTGGCTCTCTCCTCGAAAGCTGCGCTCTCGGCAGACCGGACACCATACCGTGCCCGCATGGTCAGTCGCGCCGGCCCGCGACGAGTATACTTGGAGCATCACGCGGGGAACGCTCCGGAGGTGTCAGTGAGGAACCCATCATACTCGGCGGCGCGGCGTCTCACGACGTGGCGTCGCGCGTCCACTCTGCTCCTTGCGGTGGCGGCGTTCGCCCCCCGTGGGGAAGCGCAAACGCGTCCGCTGCCCGCGGTGGATTCACAGACCGCGCTTGCCGGCGCCCGTCCCGTTCCGGGGCCGGTGTATGAATCGGCGGCGTTCAGTCGCGCCGTGACACGGGGCACCCGGACCCGCACCGGTGTCCCTGGCCCCGCGTATTGGGTCCAGCACGCGCGCTACACGATTCAAGCCACGCTCGACGTTCAGCGCAGTCGCCTCCAGGGAAGCGAGACGGTCAGCTACGTCAATCACTCGCCCGATTCGCTCACGCGGGTCGCGGTGTACCTGCGTCAGAACGTCTTCTCCCAGGGGATACCGCGCCGCCAGTCGGTGCCCATCACCGGCGGCGTGACGTTGGGACGCGTGGCGGTGAACGGACGTGCGCTGGTTCCCGTGGGCGATCGGAACCCCGCGATGCCCATCACGGCCGCGCCCCGCCGCCCGCCGGCTCCGGGACAGTACGCCGTGGACGGCACCGTGATGTGGATTGCGCTCACCGAGCCGCTCCCGCCCCATGACAGCCTGTCGCTCGACATGGAATGGTCGTACACGCCGCCGCCCGCCCCCGCCGACGGCCGTGAGGGGCACGAAGATCACGTCTACTTCATGGGTTACTGGTACCCGCAGATTGCCGTGTACGACGACGTGGACGGGTGGGTGACGGATCCCTATCTGCTCGAGGCGGAGTTCTACATGGACCCCGCGGACTACGACGTGCGCGTCACGGTTCCGCACGGTTGGGTGGTGGGAGCGACCGGCACGCTGCGGAACGCCGGCGCCGTGCTGTCCGCCGCCGCGCGCGACAGCCTCGCGGCGGCGCGACGGTCGGGCCGCGTGGTGCGTGTGCTCACCCCCGGCGCCGGGAGCGCGAGCGTCTTGCAGCCGGGTGGCGCCACCGCGACCTGGCACTTCACGGCGCGCGACGTGCGCGACTTTTCTTGGGGCACGAGCGACCAGTACGCGTGGGATGCGACGCGCGCGCTCGTGGGCGGCTCGGCCGGCGCGGCGCCGGACACGGTGGATATCGAGAGCTTCTTCCGGCTGAGCGCGCCCGCCGCCGCGTGGCGCATCGGTGGCGCGCGCTACACGCGCGACGCCATCGAGCAGATGTCGGCCTGGCTGTGGCCCTACCCGTATCCCAAGATGACCTCGATGGAAGGGGTGCTCGACGGCGGCGGGATGGAATACCCGATGATGACCCTGATGCAGCCGTGGGCCGACACGCTCTCGCTGGCCGGCGATCTGATGCACGAGACCGGGCACATGTGGTTCCCGATGCAGGTGGGCTCCAACGAGACGCGCTACCCGTGGATGGACGAGGGCTTCACCCAGTTCGACGTCGCGCAGGGGATGCGCGTCCTGTACGGGGAGCCGCGGCAAGGCGGCAGGCTCAACGATTCCGAGACCGGCCAGCGCACCCTGTACCTGCGGAGCGCGCGCGCCGGCCAGGACGCGCCGTTGATGCTGCCGGGCGACGAGTATCCGCAGGCGCTGTACTTCATCATGCAGTACGACAAGACCGCGCAGGCGCTCGCGGCACTCCGTACCGTGCTCGGGCCGGACACGTTCCACCGCGCATTCGTCGAGTACGGGCGGCAATGGATCGGCCGGCACCCGCAGCCGTACGACTTTTTCAACGCGATGAACACCGCGGCCGACCGCGACCTCTCGTGGTTCTGGACCACCTGGTTCTACCAGGCGTGGTCGCTCGACCAGGCAATCGAATCGGTGACCGCGTCGGGCGACTCGGTACGCGTCGTCGTTGCCGACCGCGGGCTCGCGCCGATGCCCGTGTTGCTCGCGGTGACGCGTGCGGACGGGAGCGTGCAGCGGGTGACGCTACCGGTGGACGGGTGGCTCGGCGGCGCGCGGCGGGCGACCGCGACGCTCGCCAAGGAGCCGGCCATCGTGCGCGTGGAGATCGATCCCGAGGGCGCGTTCCCGGATCTCGACCGGCGCAATCAGGTGTGGACGGCCAGTGGTGGTGCAGGAGGCTCGTGAGAGAATCCCAACACCGGTAAGGGAGCATGCATGACACCGCTTGACCGCCGTCAGTTCCTCGTCGGCGTGACCGCCGGCACCTCGGCGTTGGCCGTGGGCGGCATGCCCGGGATGCTCAGGGCTCGTCACGACGCCGTCGCGAGCGGCCTGGCCGATCCCGCGTTCCGCCCACTCCCGCTCGGCGCCATCCGGCCGCGCGGCTGGCTCGAGCGCCAGCTTCGGATTCAGGCCGCGGGACTCTCCGGGCATCTCGACGAGTTCTGGCCGGACGTGGCCGAGAGCCAGTGGTTCGGCGGCTCCGCGGAGGGGTGGGAGCGCGCGCCGTACTGGATGGACGGCGCCATCGCGCTCGCCTGGGTGCTGGACGACGAGGGGCTCAAGGCCAAGGTGGCGGAGCATGTCGATCAAATCGTCCGGCGGCAGCGGCCCGACGGCACGTACGGCCCCATGGCCGCCGCGAGTGGCGGTCGCCCCTACGATCTCTGGGCCATTCTCCTCGCGAACAAGATGCTCGCGCAGTACCACGAAGCGACGGGCGACGCCCGCACGCTCGCCGCCGTCGAGGCGAGCCTTCGCTCGCTCCAACGCAGCGTGGCCCGCACGCCGCTCTTCGACTGGGGCAAGTACCGCTGGTTCGAGGGGTTGATTCCGATCTTCCACGTGTACGAGCGGACCGGCGACGCGTGGCTGCTGGACCTGGCGCGCACGCTGCGGGAGCAGGGCACCGACTACGCCGCGATCTACGCCGGCGACGACATCACGGCGCCCACGCCGCGGCGCGGGCGCTGGACCTGGGACAAGCACGTCGTGAACACGGCCATGGCTCCCAAGGCGGCGGCGCTTTCGTGGCGGCTCGATCAACGGCCGGCCGACCGCGCGTTCCCGGCGCGCATGCTGGAGATCCTGGATCGCTATCACGGCCAGGTGACCGGGATGTTCACGGGAGACGAGTGTC
>CAYWNR010000228.1:0-6240 GCA_964459705.1 uncultured Gemmatimonadaceae bacterium
GAGGTGGCGGTTTACTACCAGGCGCACGAGCCACGGGGTGAGGTCACGGTCGTGCTGGGTGGCGCCGGTCCCCGGCCCACGCCCGCCGTCGACGAAGCGGCAGCCCGCGCCGAAGCCCAACGATTGCTGACCGCCGGCGCAACCCGCCGCGACGTCGCCCGCGCCCTGATGGACACGTTCAGTCTCACCCGCAACGCTGCGTACCGGCTGGTGACCTCGCTCGAATAATGCTCCGCCTCCGGTTCGCCTCCCTGCTGCTCGTGCCCGCGCTCGTCGCCGGCGGACGCCCGACGGAGGTGTTGAACGTCGGGCGGCTCCACTACGACGGCGGAGGCGACTGGTATGGCAATCCTTCCAGCCTGCCCAACTTGCTCACCGCCATTCGGGCCCAGACCGCGTTCCCCGTCGCGGACCGTGAGGTCACGGTGACGCTCGATAGCCCGGCGCTGTGGGACGTGCCGTACCTGTACATGACCGGCCACGGCAACGTGCACTTCTCGGATCGCGAGCTGGTGGTGCTGCGGCAGTATCTCGAGCAGGGCGGATTCCTGCATGCCGACGACAACTACGGCATGGATGAATCCTTCCGGCGCGAGATTGCCCGCGTGTTTCCCGATCACCCGTTGGTGGACGTTCCGCTCGATCATCCGATCTACAGCATCGTGAACGCGTTCCCGCAAGGGCTGCCCAAGGTGCACGAGCACGACGGCAAGCCGGCAGAGGGATTGGGCGTATTCCTAGGCGACCGCCTGGTCGTGTTCTACTCGTACCAGTCGGACCTGGGTGACGGGTGGGAGGATCCGGAGGTGCATCACGATCCTCCGGAAATCCGCGAGGCGGCGCTCCGCATGGGCGTGAATCTCTTTGCGTACGCGCTGACGAGCGGACGATGAGCGCCCGCGAGTGGCTGCGGAGCGAAGCGCGACGCGCCCGTCTGTTGGCGTGGGTGGGAACGGGGCTCGCGATGCTCGGGGGCATCGCCGGGGCGTTGGCGCTCGGCCTGGTGATCGAGCGACTAGGAGCGTTCAGCCGGATACCGGAGTTGGTGGTGCTCCCATGGTTGGGCGCGGTCGCGGCCGCGGTGGCGACGTGGTGGCTGCGACGAGCGGCGCATGGCGCCGCGTCCGCCACGGGCGTCGGGACCACGGTCGAGCACCAGCTGCACCTCCGCACCGGCGAGTTGGCGGGGGTGGCCGACACGACCCACGGGAGCGCGGCGCTCGCCGACCTGGCGGACCGACGCATGGGCGCGTGGCTGGAGGCGCATGCCGCCGCGGTGCGCGGCGCGTTGCGCGGTCTGCGGCGCCGCGACCTGGCGCGTTCGGCGACGGTGGCCGTGGCCGGGGTCGTGTTCGTGGGCACAGCAAACGCGGGGCATGGGCACGTGCTCTGGCGGCCGCTGACCGTGCTCGAGATGGCGCGCGCGCCGGTGCGATTGACCGTGGACCGCGCATCGGTGCGGCGCGGAGACACGGTGCGCGTGACGATCTCGGCACCGGGCGGCTCGGTCGCCGAGTTGCACGAGCGACGGGCCGGCGAGAGTTGGCACGTGTCACGGGTACCGTTGATTGCCGGTGATGGTCGCGCGACCGTCGGTCCGATCGACGCGGATCTCCTGCTCTTTGCCGTGAGCGGGCGCCGGCGGTCGGATACGGCGCGCGTGATGCTGCGGCCGAGCCTGTTTCTCACGGACATCGAAGCGACGGCGCGGCTCCCCGCGTATCTCGAGCAAGCGGACGAGCCGCTCTCGGTGGACGGCGATACCGTCCTCCTTCCGGTGGGCAGCCGGGTCGAACTGTCGGCGCGGGCGAGTCTGGCCGTCGAGGGCGCCACCTGGGAGCACGAGCGGGATACCGTGCCCGCCCGGGTGGATGGCACGACGGTGCGCGGTGGGTTTCCGGTGGCGGCGTCCGGGACGTGGCGCCTGGTGGTACGCGGCGCGGCAGGCGCGGCACTCGAAGGGGATCCGCCCACCCTGACGGTGATTGCCGTACCGGACAGCGCCCCGGTCGTCACGCTTCCCGTGCCGGGAGCGGATACGGTGATGCCGACCTCATTGATCCAGCCGCTCGTGGCCGAGGTGCGTGACGACCACCGGGTGGGACGCGTCGAGGTCGTGAGTCGGCGCGTGAGTCGGCTGGGCACGCGCGGGGCGCCGGTCGTCGAAGCGGTGCCGCTTCCCACCGAGGGTGTCGAGCGCGCCATTCTGACCAGCCAGCTCGATCTGAACCATCGGGGATTCCTGCCGGGGGATACCGCGTATGTGCGCATCCGCGCCTACGACCGCGCGCCGCGTCCGCACGTGGGCGAAACACCAGAGTATCGGCTGCGCTTCCCCTCACTGTCCGATCTGCGGGAGTCGGTACGGCAGGATGCCCGTGCCCTGCGAGGCGTAGCCGACTCGCTGGTGGAGGCACAGCGCGACGTCGGGCGGTCGGTCGAGGAGCTGGCGCGGGAACGCCAACGGGATCCGTCGGCCACGTCCCGACCGGAGCGCCAGTTGGGGTTCGAGCAGGCGGAGCGCGCGGGCGCGGTGAGCGCGGAGCAGCGCCGCGTGCTCGAGAAGGCCGATTCGCTCCGCGGGCGTGTCGACGCACTCGAACGCGCGGCCTGGGAGGCGGGCATCACCGACCCGGCGTGGCACGAGCAGTTGACCGAGCTGCGTCAACTGCTCGATCGCGCGATGACGCCCGAGGTGCAGGAAGCGCTCAAGGAGCTGGAAGACGCGTTGCACAGCCTGGATCCGGACGCCATGCGCAACGCGCTCCAGCGTCTGGCGTCCGCGCAGGAACAGTTGCGGCGCGAGCTGGAGCAGAGCCGGTCGCTGTTCGAGCGTGCCGCGCTGGAAGGCGACCTCACGGCGCTGGCCCAAGACGCCGGCGAGTTGGCGGCACGGCAGTCGCAGTGGAACAAGGATGTCGCCACGGCGGCGGACAGCGCGGCGGCGAGCGAAGAGACGGCGCTCGCGCAGGGGGCCGACTCGCTGGCGGCCAAGCTGGCCCAGCTCCAGGCCGAGTTGCAGCGACAGGGTGCGGACTCGAATGCCACCGCGGGGGCTCGGGCGGAGCGTGCCGCGCAGCACATGCGCAGCGCGTCGCGGGCCGCGGGGGCGGGGGACCGGCAGGCCGCGGCGCGGTCCGGGAGCCAGGCGTCCGAACAGCTCGACCCCTTGTCGCAGGAGCTGACCCAACAGCGGGACGCGTTGCGCAACGCGTGGCGGGAGGAAGTGCTCGGCAAGCTCGATCAGGCGCTGATGGAGACGGCGGCGCTGGCCCGCCAGCAGCACGATCTGGAGGCGCGCCTGAACCGCGGCGAAGCAGGACCGGACGTGCTCGCACAGCAGGGAGCGGCACGCGATGGCCTCGATCAGGTGCTGGAACGCATTCGCGAAGCGGCGGGGAAGAACGCCCTGGTGTCACCAACCCTGGGCGGGGGGCTCGGGTACGCGCGGAACCGCATGGGGGCGACGTTGGAGCAGTTGCAGCAGGGTATGCCCAACACGCAAGCCGCGGCGGAGGCGGCGGGCGACGCGGTCGACGGCTTGAACGCGCTCGCGCTGCAGCTGCTCAGGACGCATGGCGACGTGCAGGGTGCGCAGTCCGGCTCGGGGTTGGCGGAGGCGATCGAGCAGATGGCGCGGCTCGCGCAACAGCAGGGCAAAATGGCGGGGCAGGCGGGTGGCATGCTCCCATTGATGCAGGCCGCCGGGCAGTCGCTGTTGCAGGAAATGCGCGAGCTGGCGCGGCAGCAGCGCGCGGTGGCGCAGGAGCTGGAGCGGATGCGCGCCCAGGGTGATCTCAGCGGCACCGAAGGGCTGGCCAAGGACGCCGAGGAGATCGCGCGGCGGTTGGAACAGGGTGCTCTGACGCGCGATATCGTGGAGCGTCAGGAGCAGCTCTATCGCCGGCTACTCGACGCGGGGCGCACGCTTCGTGGGCCCGAAGCGGACGATCAGAAAGAGCGGCAGAGCACCACCGCGCGACCGGGGAACGTGTTGTTGCCGACGGGTGAGATCCCGCGTACGGGCGGCCCGCGCTATCCCTATCCGTCGTGGCAGGAGCTCCAGGGACTCTCGCCCACGCAGCGCCGCGCCGTGCTGGATTACTTCCGGATGCTGAATGATGCGCGGCGTCGCTAGCGAAGCTGTGCACGCGTGCGGTGGCCTCGCCGTCCGGCTCCGCGCGTGGTCGGCGAGTGAACTCGCCGCTCGGCGCCAGCCGCTGAGAGCGGCGACTGGACGCCGGTTTACCCGCAGGCGCCGAGCCGCAAGTTCACTCGTGGATGCAGCGTGGCGACGCCACCTCTCTGCCCGCGGACTTGCGCACAGGTTCCCTACGGTGCTCGGCGCGACGATCGCGCTGGTCGTGTTGGCCACCCCGCTCCGCGCGCAGGATCCCGCCGCCGACCTGGCGGCCGCCACCGAGCTGGAACGCCAAGGGCGGGCGCAGGAAGCGGCGGAGCGGTTTGCCCGCGTGCTGGACGCGAGCCCCGCGCATGTCGTCGCCCTCTTTGGACTCGAGCGGACGCTGCAGGCCAGTGGCGGGCTCGAGCGCTTCCTCCCATACGTCGAACGCGCGATCGAGGAAAAGCCGGAGGACCCGGGGATCCGTGGATTGCAGCTCCGCGCGCTGGGAGCGCTCGGTCGGGACGACGACGTCCGCAGAGCGGTGGACCGGTGGATTGCCTTTGCCCCCAGGACGCCCGATCCCTACCGCGAGTGGGCGTTTCTCATCGCCCAGCGCGGAGACCTCGCGGGTGCGCGCGACGTGCTCGAACGAGGGCGTGCGGCGGTGGGTGGTGGCGCGCTGGTCCCAGAGCTGGCGCAGATCAGCGTAGCGGTCGGCGACTGGGTGGAAGCCACCCGCTACTGGTACGCGGCGGCGCAGAGTGATACCAACTTCGCCCCGGCCGCCGGCATGAGCCTGGCGCAGACCCGGCCCGAACAGCAGGCCGGCGTGCTGCACATCCTGTTGGGTGAGTTCGGCGACGCCCTCGCCCGGCGCATCGCGGCGGATGCCCTCGTTGGGTGGGGACGACCCGGTGAAGGGTGGACGTTGCTCGATGCCAATTTGCCGGGGTCGCCGCGCGAGGCCGAGGCGGCCGTGCGCCGGTTCGCGGAACGCGTGCGGTTGCTGCGCTCCCCGGAAGCCAGCCGCGTGCGAGGTTATGCCTTCGAGCGTCTCGCGTCACTCACCACCGGCGCGTCGGCGCAGCGCGCTCGGATCGAGGCGGCGCGCGCCTTCGCGGCAGCGGGCGATCGGCCCGCGGCCGAACGGATGCTCGCCGACATCGCGAAAGACCCCACGTCGGCGCCGCCCGGGACGGCGGAAGCCATGGCCGAGCTGATCGCGTTGCTGGCCGACGCGGGGCGTCCGGCAGATGCCGAGCGCCGGTACCACGAGTGGGAAGCCCGACTGAGCGACGGGGCGCGCGAGGATCTCCGCCGACACCTCGCGTGGGCGTGGGCGCGAACGGGGGAGTTGGACCGTGCCGAGTCCGCGATTGGCGACGACTCGTCGGTGGTAGCGCTCGCAGTCAAGGGATGGATCGCCCTTTTCCGTGGCGAATTAGCGAGCGCGGTGGAGTTGTTCCGCGCGGCCGGTCCGTACGCGGGCACGCGCGACGAGGCCACCGATCGGACCACGGTGGCGGCGCTCGCCCAGCGGGCCAACGTGGAGCGGGCGCCGGAATTGGGCACCGCGTTCCTCTCGCTCGAGCGCGGCGATACGGCTGGCGCGGTGTCCCACTTCGAGCAGGCCGCCGCCACACTCCCCGCCGATCACGGCCGCTCGGACATGCTGGCGTTCGCGGGGCGACTCGCGCTGGACACCAAAGACCAACGCGCGGCGAGACTGTTCACGCTGGCGCTCGCGAGCGACTCGACCGGCCCGGCGGCCCCTACGGCCGAGCTGGGACTTGCCGAGCTGGCGTGGCGCGCGGGACGTGTCGATGAGGCGCGTACCCGCCTCGAACGCCTGATCCTCGGCTATCCGGAGAGCGCGCTCGTGCCGCAGGCCCGCCGCCTGCTGGACCGCGTGCGCGGCGCCATTCCGAACTCATGAAACGCCGCGATTTCGTCGGGGCGGTTGGTGCCCTGATTCTCGGCGGACCGGCGGACCGGCGGGCCGGCGGACCGGTGCTGCGTTGGAGCCGCCGTCCGCCGGTCCGCCGGTCCGCCGGTCCGACGTTACTGATCCCGATGGACGAAGCCCAGTCGGACCACCTCAAGGCGTACGGCGT
>CAYWNR010000229.1:0-6234 GCA_964459705.1 uncultured Gemmatimonadaceae bacterium
ACACGGACTTCCGTTCGCAGCACCACGGGATCCGCGGCCTGGTGAAGGACAATCCTGAACCCACCGTCGAGATGAACGCCTTGGACGCGGAGGCGCGCGGCATCACGAGCGGCGACCTCGTGGAGGTGCGCACGCCGCGGGGGGGCGTGCCGTTCCGGGCTCGGATCACGCGCGACATCGTCGCGGGCGCCGTCGAGTGCAACATGGGCGGTGGCGGTCCGGTGGGACCGAAGGCGTGGCGCGAGTGGAACGTCAACGAGCTGACCGATCTCGGAAACTACGACGAGATCTCGGGCTTCCCGGTCTACAAGGCGCTGCTCTGCAACGTCGTCAAGGTCGAGCAGGGTACGGCGAAGACCCGGCGCACCGCACAGGCCGACACGGCCGCGGCGTGCGGTCCGGTGGTCGTGCAGACGACGAAGCCGCCGGCGCCGGTTCGGCGGATCTACCTCGACAACAACGCCACCACGCGGGTGGCGGATGCCGTGCGCGAGGCGATGCTCCCCTATCTCGAGGCCGCGCACGGGAATCCCTCCAGCATCCACGGCGTCGGGCGACAGGCCCGCGAGGCGGTGGACACGGCCCGCAGTCAGGTGGCCGCGCTGCTGCACGCGCGGCCCCGCCGCATCCTGTTCACGGGCGGGGGCTCCGAGGCGGACAACCTGGCCATCAAGGGCGTTGCCTTCGCCCGCCGGAGCGAAGGGGCCCACATCATCACGAGCACGATCGAGCACCCGGCCGTGCTCCAGACGTGCCGGTTCCTGGAGCGCCTGGAATACGAGGTCACCTGTCTCCCGGTGAACGGGGACGGGCTGATCGCCCCCGACGATCTCCGGCGGGCGCTCCGCGACGACACGATCCTCGTGTCCCTGATGATGGCCAACAACGAGGTCGGCACCATCCAGCCCGTCGCGGAGCTGTGCGCGGTGGCGCACGAGCGCGGCGTCACGTTCCACACGGACGCCGTGCAGGCGGCTGGCAAGATCGAGGTGAATGTCGAGGAGCTGGGCGTGGACCTGCTCAGCCTGTCCGCCCACAAACTCCACGGCCCCAAGGGCATCGGCGCGCTCTACGTGCGGAAGGGCATCCGGCTCGAGCCGCTGATCCACGGCGGCAAGCAGGAGAGCGGCCTCAGGGCTGGGACCGAGAACGTCCCCGCGATCGTGGGATTCGGGAAGGCCGCGGAATTAGGCCGCTCGGCCGTCCGTGGTGCGGCGGGGGTCGCGCGCCAGCGCGATCGGCTCGAGGCGGGTATCCGCACGTTGGTGCCAACGGCCGTGCTCAACGGGCATCCCACCACCCGGCTGCCGAATACGCTGAACCTGACGCTGCCCAGCCTCCGGGGAGAGTCCCTCGTCGTAGCCCTCGACCAGCACGGGATCTCGCTCTCCTCAGGCTCCGCCTGCAAATCCGGCTCCCCCGAGCCAACGCACGTGCTGCTGGCCATGGGCCGGAGCGACGCCGACGCCCACTGCGCCGTACGCTTCTCCCTGAGCCACTCCACGTCGGCCGAGGACGTGGACGAGACCGTCCGGGCCCTGGCCCAGGTGCTGACCGAGCTGGAAACAGCCGTCCGCTTCCTGCCGTGTAAGTAGAGGGTCTGCCTTCACTGCCCTGACTGCCCTCCCTCCCGTCCCACCCATCTCCCCCCGGGGTTAGTTTCCTGCCACTGACGGAGGCTGAATGGCGGAGACGAGTACCGAAGGCATCCTGATCACCAAATCCAAGGAAGCGCCCGGAGAGGCGAGCTTCCGCGTGGAGGTCACCCCGGACCGCATCGCCCGGGCGGAGACCCACGCGGCGAGCGAGTTCGCCAAACGGGCTCGGCTGCCGGGGTTCCGCAAAGGCAAGGCACCGCTCCCGGTCGTGCGCCGCCGCTACGCCGACGCGATCCGCGAGCAGGTGCTGCGCGAGGTCATCTCGGAGAGCTGGAAGGTGACGCTCGACCAGGAAAAACTGGAACCGCTCGCCGACCCGCACGTCCACGACCTCAAGTTCGAGAGCGGCACCCCGCTCACGTTCGAGCTGCACGTGGAACTGAAGCCCGAGCTGGATCTCAAGCGCGTGGGCGGGTTCAAGGTCGCGCGCACGGTGAAGCCGGTGACGGACGAGATGGTTCACGAGCAGATCGAGGAGCTGCGCCGCCAACGCGGCACGTGGGTGCCGGTCACGGGTGAGAAGGCCCAACCCGGCGACCTCGCGACCGTGAGCCTCGCGACGTTGGTGGAGGGCGAGTCACCCGAACCGCGCGAGTACCCCGTGGTGATCGGTCAGGGCCAGGCCATCCCGGATATCGAGCAGCAGATCGAGCGCCTGCTCCCCGGGGAGAGCGCGGATGCCGACGTCCGGTTCCCCGACGACTTCCCCGACGAGACCAAGCGCGGCTCGACTCGGCGGGTGCGGATCACAGTGCGCGAGGTCAAGCGGCAGCAGCTGCCGGACCTGGACGACGCCTTCGCCCGGGAGGTGGGCGACTTCGACTCGCTCGCCGCGCTCCAGGCGATCGTGCGGACCGATCTCGAGACCGAGGCTCGCCGTGAGGCGGACGCGGAGGTCCGCCGCCAGCTCATGGAGCAGATCATCGCCGCCAACGCCGTGCCGGCGCCGCGTGCCCTCTCCGATCGCGTGATCAGCGCCTACGCGCGCGCCTACAGCGTTCCGGACGAGCGGCTCGAGGGCTTCGCGGGCGAATTCCGCCCCTTGGCCGACGCCCAGGTACGGCGGGATCTGGTGCTGGACCACGTGGCAAAGACCCAGAACCTCCGGGCGACGGAGGCGGAGCTGGACGACCGGGTCGCCGACCTTGCGAATCGGCGTAATGTAGGCCCGGGCGAGGTGTACACCCAGTTGCAGAAAGGCGGCCAGCTGAAGGAGCTGGAACTGCGCATCACCGAGGACAAAGTCTGGGACTACCTCATGTCCCAGTCGACCGTGACGGAGAGTTGAGAACCATGTCGACGATCTACCCGCCCTACATCATTGAGCGCTCCAGCCGCGGCGAGCGCACCTATGACATCTTCTCGCGCTTGCTGATGGACCGGATCGTGTTCCTCGGCGCGCCGATCAACGACGACGTCGCAAACATCATCATCGCGCAGTTGCTGTTCCTGGAGGCGGACAACCAGGAACGGGACGTCTACCTGTACCTGAACTCCCCCGGCGGGATCGTCTCGGCCGGCATGGCGATCTACGACACCATCCAGTTCATGAAGGCCCCGGTGAACACGATCTGCATGGGGATGGCCGCGTCCATGGGGGCGTTCCTGCTCGCATGCGGACGCCATGGGAAGCGGTCCGCCCTGCCGCACGCCCGAATCATGATCCACCAGCCGTCCGGCGGGGCCTCGGGAAGCGCGTCGGACATCGAGATCCAGGCCCGGGAAGTGCTCTACCTGCGGGGCAAGCTGAATGAGCTGCTGGCCAAGCACACGGGCCAATCGGTCGAAAAAATCGAGCTGGATATCGACCGAGACCGCTACATGTCGGCGGAGGAAGCGGTCCAATACGGGATCATCGATAAGGTGATTCAACAGAAGTCCGAAGTGGACGGTCGGAAGCCCTCCGCTTGACGGGGTGACCGGCCGGGACCCATCTTTCGGCATCACCCTGGGGGACCATAGCGGAAGATGGCCAGCGACAAGCACTTACGCTGCTCGTTCTGCGGCAAGTCCAAGGACTCCGTCCGGAAGTTCATTTCCGGGCCGTCCGTGTACATCTGCAACGAGTGCATCGCCCTCTGCAACGAGATCCTGGCCGAGGACGAGGAACGGGAGGTCGCCGAGGCGATCACCCAGGTTCCCACCCCGGCCGAGATCAAGGAAGTGCTCGACCAGTACGTGATCGGGCAGGAGCGGGCGAAGCGGGTCCTGTCCGTGGCGGTCTACAGCCACTACAAGCGCATCAACTCCCATTCCTTGCGTGACGACGACGTGGAGCTGGAGAAGTCCAACATCATGCTCCTCGGCCCCACGGGCGTGGGTAAGACCCTGCTCGCGCAGACCCTGGCCCGGATCCTCGACGTGCCCTTCACCATCGCCGACGCCACGACGCTGACCGAGGCTGGATATGTGGGCGAGGACGTGGAGAACATCCTCGTCCGGCTGCTCCAGGCGGCTGATTTCAACGTCAACGAGTGCGAGCGCGGCATCGTCTACATCGACGAGCTGGACAAGGTCGCCCGGAAGAGTGAGAACCCGAGCATCACGCGTGACGTCTCGGGTGAGGGCGTGCAACAAGCGCTGCTCAAGATCCTCGAGGGGACGGTCGCCTCGGTACCACCGCAGGGGGGGCGGAAGCACCCGCAGCAGGAGTACATCCAGATCAACACGAAGGACATCCTGTTCGTGTGCGGCGGGGCCTTCGACGGACTCGAGAAGATCATCGAGGCGCGGACGGGGCGCCGGCAGATCGGGTTCACGAAGGAAGAGCTGGAGACCGGGAAGGCGCAGGAGCTGGCCAAGAACCCCTATCGGGACACCGAGCCCGATGACTTGCTGCGCTACGGGCTCATTCCGGAACTGGTGGGCCGCCTTCCGGTGGTCAGCGCGCTGGACGCGCTGGATGAGGAGGCGCTCGTCCGGATCCTGCTCGAGCCCAAGAACGCGCTTACCAAGCAGTACAAGAAGCTGTTCCAGCTCGAGAACGTGGGGCTCACCTTCGATGCGGAGGCGTTGCGCGCCGTCGCGAAACGGGCCATTGCCCGCGGCACCGGCGCCCGCGGCCTGCGTTCCATCCTCGAAGAGCTGATGACGGACATCATGTTCGACCTGCCCGACCGCAGCGACATCCGTGAGGTGGTGATCACGAAGGAATGCGTGACGGAAGGACGGTCGCCGCTGGTGGTGACGGAGCAGGCGCGCGCCAAGAAGGAGGCCTGATCCAGGCGCGCTATGTCGGCACGTATCCCGGTGCCGACTTCCCGTTGCATCCCACCTTGCCCGAGGTCGCGCTCATTGGCCGATCCAACGTCGGCAAGTCGTCGCTCATCAACACCCTCGTCGGTCGCCGCGCCCTCGCGCGCATCAGCCGGTCGCCCGGGAAGACCCAGGCGTGCAACGTCTACGTCGTCGACGATCAAGTCTACCTGCTAGACCTTCCGGGGTACGGCTACGCGCGGGTGTCGAAGGCGCGCCGGACAGCATTCCAGCAACTGCTCAGGAACGTGGTCGTGCACCGCCCCGCCCTGCGCGGGGCTTTGTGGCTCGTGGACATTCGCCACGCGCCGTCCCGCGAGGACGCTGCGATGCAGGGGGTCTTCGAGGCGCACGGCACACCCGTGCTGCTGGTGGTCACCAAGGCTGACAAGCTGGCGCGTGGCAAACGCGCGCAGTACGTTCGCACCAGTACGCGAACGCGCGAGGGGATACCCGACCTATGGGAGTCGATCGCGGCACTGGCAGGCACGCGCGCCGGCACCGCCGAGCGGTGAGCAGCATCCCTTGCGGGCGAGCGACCGTTGCAGCGTTCGTGCTGATTGCGTGCGCGGGTGGACATCGACCACCTGTCGTCGCCCCTTCGTCCCACCAGCAGGGGGACGAACAGTTACCGCCGGCCGGGTTCGGCACGCTGCGGGTGCAGGACATCGCGCTGCTCTTCGAGACGCCTGATCTCCGCATTCGCGTGTTGCCCCTCGACGAGCGGGTCATCCGGTTGCTCGCACCGGATTCCTATGAGTCCCTCGCCGGCCTGAAGCGGCTCAAGGCCGCGCAGATCGACTCGGCGGCGCAACGCTACGGCGTCACCGATCCGGCGCTCTTCTCGGTCTCGTTCTACGGCCTGCGCGACCAGGCCATGTTCAACCCAGAAGAGCTCACGCTGCAGAGCCGAGGACGGTTCTTCCGGCCGCTCGCCGCCGTGCCGTTGAGCCCCGGTTGGGGGGAACGACAGGTGAGCCAGCGCGAGACCGCCATGGCGATCGTGCTCTACGAGCCCGGGATGGCGCTGTTCGAGCAGGATCTGGTCGTGAGCTATGAGCGGTATGCGTCGGGGGCCTGGGCCTCGGTCGCGAAGACGCTGGTGCGAGAGCGCTCGTCAGTGCTGGCCCGGGCGGCGGCGGCCGGGAAGGGGTGAGGGATTCGGCGGACGGCGAAGCGCGGCGGTACGTTCTATGTTGTCACGTCACTTTCGCGCCGCGCTGCCCAGGAGCGGATTCGCTATGCCCCGACGGCCCCTGCGCCATCTCACGCTGCCCGATGCCACCTCCCGCCTCTATGACCAGTGGTTGGGGGAGCTTTC
>CAYWNR010000230.1:0-6183 GCA_964459705.1 uncultured Gemmatimonadaceae bacterium
AACGTCTTCATGCGAATTCGGTCGCCGGTTGCCGCCGGCTCGACCAGCACCTGCAAGTTGCCGTTGGTCCACTGCCGGAAGCGACCTTGGGCACTCACCTTGCCGCGTGCGTCGAACGTCTCGCGTAGATCGACGACCAGGCGCTCCCATTCCTCCTCGGACAATGGGCGGCCGAGGTCGACGGTCCGTCCGACGCCAATCGGCAGGCCGAGGAGTCGGCGGGACGCAGGTGCCCCGCGGTGATCCATCGAGCGCGCGGCCTGGGCGACCAGCTCGGCGGGGATTCCGACCTCGCGCCCGATCGCCTGCAAGTCGGCCAGCGTCATGCCTTCGCCGGGCGGGAGCTGACGGCGCGCGGTCTGCTGCGCCTCGGCGGCCCGCTCGAAGATGGCGGCGACTTCGTCCTCGGTGTAGCGGCGGTCGGTCATGGTTGGGGCAAGATCGCAGGAACCATCTCGTGTGGCAACGACGGCGGACGCGCGCCGGCAATCGGGTCGGGACAGCTTCCGGATCGATGCCGGGGCCGCGTGGCTAGGGCTCGCCCTCCGTGAACATGTAGACGGCGAACGACGCGAGCCAATGCTCACCTTCGTAGTTCCCGCTGGCGATGTTGGGCAGCGTGGCGTTGGCGTGCCGGGCGGCGGCGTGCAACAGGATCGGGCGGTCGGGATCGTCCGCGGGAAGGGCCGACGCGATGCCGCGCATGCACCAGGCCCGGCTCAGGTTCAGACCGTCGAGATGCACCAGCTTCGGATCGCTGCGATCGCCGACGATCGCGGGCTCGAGCAGCGACCGCGGTTCGCCCTGCGCGATTCCCGGAAGGAGCGCGTGGAACCAACGCGCGAAGTCTGCCGGCGGAAGGACCCGCCGCATCAGGTCGGCTTCGATCAGCGACGGAGACAGGAAGTCGTCGCCGTCCGGCTCCCACCGGGCGGGGTAGGCGGAATCGGCGCCGAAATACGTGCGGCTGCGCTCGACCAGCACGTCCTCGAGGTCCTTCCGTCCGGCCGCTCGCGCATAGTCTAGCGCGAACGTCATCCCGAACGCCGTGTTGGGGTGAACGCCTCGGCGGATCGGGTAGGTCTGCTTCGGCAGGAAGTCCAGATACTGCTGGGCCAGGGCATCGGCCAGCGGTTGCAGGTTGGCGGCCCAGCGCGTGGCATCGGGGTCATTCCATCCCTCGAGCTCCTTCTCCAATTGGAGCAGCCACGCCCAGCCGTAGGTCCGCTCGAACGAAGCGCGGTTCGCCTGTCCGAGATACGCGACCTCCGTCGCGATGTTCGCGGCGCTCAGGTGCTCGTTGAGCGTGGTGCGAATCTCGGGGCCCTCCGGCAGACTCGGAAACCGCTCGAGCAGCCGCACGAGCATCCAGTGGCCGTGCACGGACGAGTGCCAATCGAAGCTGCCGTAGAACGCGGGGTGGAGCGCCCGCGGCCCGCGCACCTCGGCCGGGTCGTTCATGACGTGGTCGAGCTTGTTGGGGTATTCCTGCGTGATGGCCTTGAGTGCCAGGCGCGCGAATCCCGAGGCGGTGGCAGGATCGAACGACGGGAACGCCATGGGTGCCTCCGGCGCCTCGGCCGCGGGTTGCTGTTCCCGCCCAGCACACGACACAGCCGGAAGCATGGCGATGGTCAGCAGCACGGCCGAAGTGGTTCGGTAGGAGGAAATCATCAGTGCTCCGCGCGTGGCGTATGGCTCCAAGGCTAGCGGTCAGGCGAGGGAGCGTCGAGGGGGTGCGTGCTCATCGGATGCGGGTGGGGTCCAGTACCACGTGCTTGATCCGTTCGCGCCGCCACGTGTACGTGACGTGCACCAGCCCGTCGCGTGTCTGGATCATCGCTGGATAGGAATACTCGCCCGGCGCGTCTTCCAGCATGACCGCTCGGCGCCACGCGGTCCCGTCAGGAGACACGGCGATCGCGAGTTGGCTGCGATCCTGTGTCGTGGGATTGTAGGCCAGCAAGAACCGACCGTCGGCGAGCTTCACGGCGTCGATCCCGGCATTGGGGTTGGGGAGCCTGGTGGCCGTCATCCGGCTCCACGTGTGACCGCCGTCGGTGGACCACGCCTGCGTGATCACCTGCTGTCGGCTGCGACAGAGGATCTGCAGTTGAGCCGGAGAATGGACCAGGATGGTCGGCTGAATGGCGCCGAACTCCTGGGGATCGTTGAGCGGCCCGCTGCGCTCCCACGCGCTCGGCCGCGCGAGCGTCTTCGTCCAGTCGCCGTCGGGCAGGTGCCAGCGTTCCATGTGGACGACCCAGCCGTCGTGCTCCGTGCTCGATCCTGCGAGCAGGGTCCCATCCGATAGCTCGACCGGCTTCGCGCGGATGGGACCGAGGATTCCGTCCGGGAGCCCCGCCGGCGCAGACCACGTGCGGCCGTTGTCGGCGGACGTGCGCACCATGCCCCACCACACGGACGGACTCGGGCCCACCTTGTAGAAGAGAATGAGCGGTCCGTTGGGTGGCTGGAATAGCACCGGATTCCAACACGGGTAGCGCGAACCGTCGGGCTGGAGACCGTTTGCCAGTTCTCTCGGGGTTGACCACCGCGTGCCATCGTGGCGCGCGAGCCAGATGCCGACGTCGGGGTTTCCTTCTTGCGTGCCGCCGAACCACGCGGCTACCAGGCCGTCGGCGGTCTCGACGACCGTCGATGCATGGGCGGAAGGGAAGGGGGCGTGCTCGTAGATGAACTCGGCGCGGACAACGGGTGTCGAGTCCTGCGCGAGGATGGCGGCGAGGAGCGGGATGAAGGCGTATGTCACGCGCCGGGCGCCAATCGCGTGCTGTTGCGTCTGCTGCGACTCATTCCGCGACCGCTCTCAGGGAGGCACTACTGGTTAAGCGGTCGCTCCGAGTTGTAGATGTCGCGAAAGAGGCGCCACATCCCATCCGGTCCCTTGCGCCAGATCTCGACGTAGTCGCCGCTGTCCGTGACGGGAGCGGCACCCTCGGGCACGATGGTGAACGAGTAGGTCCCCCGGGCAAAGGCCAGATCCTCTCTTCCGAAGATCTCGACCGGCGTCACGACGAGACTCGTAGTGGGCGGAAAGGCCGCGAAGTAATCACTGAGGGCCTGACGGGTCTCCAGGCGCTCGTGGTTCGGAGGCATATAGACCGCATCTTCCGCGAAGAGGGCCATCCAACCATCTGCATCCTTGGCCAATGCGGTGCGGACGTACGTCGCGCTCGCCTGACGAATGGCCGTCACGTCGGCATCCGAGAGGTTGCGAGCGGCCGGTTGGCAGGCACCGACCGCGAGGACCAGACTCGTGAGAGCGATGG
Organism: uncultured Gemmatimonadaceae bacterium; assembly: GCA_964459705.1. Lineage (GTDB taxonomy): Bacteria > Gemmatimonadota > Gemmatimonadetes > Gemmatimonadales > GWC2-71-9 > JAOTWJ01. Next base: position 3,294 of record CAYWNR010000230.1, read on the forward strand.
TGGCTCTGAGTGTCATGCGCCCCTCCTTAGTAGAGACGGCAGGGAATCGGTCCGTGAGCGGCCGCGACAGATGCTCCGAGCCGTTCGCGTTCCTGAACGTCAGCCTCGCTGGAGCGCACACGCGGCGACGGCAGGTGGAAAGCCGACGAGAACAGTCCATCTCCGCTGCATGGCCGGGCAACTCCTTCGGTGAATGACCACCCACCAGACCTTGGGCTGGCTCTAGGAAAGAGGGAAGCGCGACGCGCGGCAGTCGGCAGACACCCGGCTGGATAATGCCAAGCGCCCCGGTCCCAAAACCGTCCCAAAGTGGCGCTCGGGCCGCGACTCGGCCAGTGTTTCCGCAATGAAAAGCCGACAATATCGATCGGAAACCTGCGGGTAGGGGCTTCTCGTCTCGAGTTCAACGGCGACCGGCCGTGCGCGCGGAGCCGACGGCCACCACGCCTTTCCATGTGCCGTCCGCTTGCTTCCGCCATACGGCGACGTACCTAGGGATTCGGGCAGTCGGCCGCGCGTTGGAGGAGGAGGTCGCGCTCTTTGGCGTTGCGTGTGAGTGCCGCCGCGCGTTCGAACTCCACGCGGGCCTCGGCGGAACGACCGAGCTTCGCGAGCAGATCGCCGCGCACACTCGGCAGGAGATGGTACTGCTCGAGCGCGGGCTCCGACATCAGCGCGTCTACCAGCTCGAGCCCCGCCGCCGGGCCGAACGCCATGGAGACGGCGACCGCGCGATTCAACGCGACGACAGGTGATGGCGACAGCTGGGCAAGGGCGTCGTACAACGCGGCGATCCGCGCCCAGTCGGTCTCGTCTCCTGTGCGTGCGCGGGCATGACAGGCGGCAATGGCTGCCTGCAGCGCGTAGGGACCGAGCGCGCCACCCAGCGCTTCGGCGCGCTCGAGCGCCGTGAGACCGCGACGGACGAGGAGATGGTCCCACCGCCCGCGGTCCTGGTCGAGCAAGAGAATCGGTTCCCCTGACGGTCCTGTCCGAGCGCCCAGTCGCGACGCTTGGATTTCCATCAATGCCACGAGCGCATGGACCTCTGGCTCGTCCGGCGCGAGTTCCGCCAGGATGCGACCGAGCCGGAGGGCGTCTTCGCAGAGTGCCGGCCGGACCCAGTCGTCGCCCGTGGTTGCCGAGTAGCCCTCGTTGAAGATGAGATACACCACCTCGAGCACGGCGCCCAGGCGCGCCGCGCGGTCGGCGCCGCGAGGAACCTCGAACGGCACGCGTGCCTCGGCGAGCGTCCGTTTGGCGCGGACGATGCGCTGTTGGACTGTCGCGACGGGCACGAGGAACGCCCGCGCGATCTCTTCGGTGGTGAGGCCGCCGAGCAGGCGGAGCGTCAGCGCGACGCGCGCTTCGGTCGAGAGCACGGGGTGACAGGCGATGAACATGAGGCGGAGGAGATCGTCGCCGACGTCGTCGTCGATCGCCGCGTCGAGATCCGGTTGTGCCTCCTCGAGCTGAAGCTCGACCTCATGACTGATCTGTCCTTCCTTCCGCTGGTGCAGCGTTCGTTTGCGGAGCACGTCGATCGCCCGGTGCTTGGCGGTGGACATGAGCCAGGCGCCTGGGTTGTCCGGCACGCCGGTCGATGGCCACCGCTCGAGCGCAATGAGCAGCGCGTCCTGCGCGAGGTCCTCGGCCACGCCCACGTCGCCCACGATCCGTGTGAGCCCGCCGATGAGTCTGGCGGATTCGATCCGCCAGACCGCATCGATCGCCCCGTGGGTCGCGGACTCGGTCACGCCTTCTTCGCGTTCTTCGCCGCCTGCTCGCGATTCCGCGCTTCCTGCGCTCGCATCTCGGGAGTGAAGTCGGGACCGAAGTCCTCCGCCTCGAACACCTGGCGGATCTCGACCTCCGTTCCCCCGTCGAACGGCGCGCGCTTCAACCACTCCACGGCCTCATCCATCGACTTGACCTGCCACATCCAGAACCCCGCGATCAGCTCTTTGGTCTCGGTGAACGGCCCGTCGATCACGGTCTTCTTGGCGCCGTCGAACCGCACCCGCTTGCCCTTGGACGAGGCTTGGAGGCCGTCGCCGGCCAGCATGACGCCGGCCTGCACCAGTTTCTCGTTGAACTTGCCCATTGCCCCCAGGATCGTCGCGTCGGGCAGAACCCCCGCCTCGGATTCCTTGCTCGCCTTCACGATCACCATGACGCGCATTGTCAGTCTCCTTCGTGCTGGGTTGTCGAGTGGGGCAGGGACGGTCCCGGTCCCACGTACCCCGGCGTCGAGCGGGAAGCCGCGAGATCGACACGCTCCCGGCTTCGCGCCTTCACTGGCCTTCGTACGCCCGGGTCAGTCCCGCGATGTCGAGCTTGTTCATTTGCAACATGGCGTTCAGGACGCGCTGCGACTTCTTGGGATCCTTGTCACCGAGGAACCTCCCGAGCACGGACGGGATGATCTGCCAGGAGACGCCGAACTTGTCTTTGAGCCAGCCGCAGCGGCCTTTCTCTCCACCCTCGGAGAGCTTCTCCCAGAGGTCGTCTACCTCCTCCTGGCTCTCGCAGTTCACGAACAGGGAGATTCCCATCGCGAACGTGAACGGTGGACCGCCGTTCAGCGCCATGAATCGCTGGCCGGCGAGCTCGAAGGTCGCCGACATGAGCATTCCTTTCGGTCCCGGTCCGGCGTCGCCGTAGTAGGTGGTGCTCACGATGCGCGAGTCCTTGAAGACGGAGGTGTAGAGATCCACGGCCTCTTCGGCTCGATCGTTGAACGTCAGGAACGTCGTGATCTTGTGCATGCTGGGACTCTCCCGGGTTGCCCTGATGTCGTGTACGCCCTGTCGCGTTCACGAATGTTGGAAGAGCCGCGGTGCCCATGACCGGCGACCGCGGGCGATTGCGGCGAGCACGAGGCCCACGC
>CAYWNR010000231.1:0-6176 GCA_964459705.1 uncultured Gemmatimonadaceae bacterium
AGCCGGAGAACATCCTGCTCCACGACGGCCGGCCGATGGTGGCGGACTTCGGGATTGCGTTGGCGGTGAGCGCCGCGGCTGGTGGCCGGATGACCGAGACGGGCATGAGCCTTGGCACGCCGCACTACATGAGTCCCGAGCAGGCGACGGCGGACAAGCAGATCACGGCACGCTCGGACGTCTACTCGCTGGCGAGCGTGCTCTACGAGATGCTCGCCGGCGAGCCGCCGCATATGGGCAACTCGGCACAGCAGATCATCATGAAGATCATCGCCGAGTCGGCGACGCCGGTGACGGAACTGCGCAAGAGCGTGCCGGCGAACGTGGCGGCCGCGGTGAACAAGGCGCTGGAGAAGCTGCCCGCCGATCGGTTTGACACGGCCAGGGAGTTTGCCGAGGCCCTCGGGAACCCGACGTTCCGCACCGCCACGGGCGTCACCGCGGGATCACCTGCCGCCGGGCCGCCGTACCGGCGTACCGCCGTCTTCGCCGTCCTGGCGCTCGTCGCCACGGTCGCTGCCCTCTGGGGCTGGCTCCGCTCGCCGCCCGCGCCACCGGTCCGCAGCTATCTGCTCGCCCTTCCCGACGGGCAGAATGGCGCGGCCGGCACGCACGCGGCCGCTCCCGACGGCTCGTACCTCATGTATGTCGGGGCCACGCCGGATGGGCGGGGGACCCAGCTCTGGATGAAACCACGGGACAGCTACATGCCCGTGCCGGTGGCCGGAACCGGGGCCGCGCAGGACTTCGCGATTTCGCCGGACAGCCGGTCCGTGGCGTTCACGGCGGGCGGGGACCTCAAGGTCCTGTCCCTGTCGGGAGGGGCGCCCGTGACCCTGGTCAGCGATTCGGTCCTGGACGGCTTCGGGCTCGCCTGGCTCGACGACGACCGCATCGCCTACGTGGCATACGGAGTGGACATCTCTCTCCGACTGGTGCCCGCCACCGGGGGGGCACCGGTCGTGGTGTACACGCAGGGCGCGCTCGGCGTGCCAGCCTTCCCGGCCGGCGTTCCCGGTACATCCGCCCTGGTGTTCCACAAGTGTCTCAGCAACACCACGTGCGATCTGTGGGGGCTCGCACCGTCGGCCGATTCGGCCCGCCTGATCGTCGCCGGTGCGTCAGCGGCGCAGGTCCTTCCGGAGGGGTATCTCCTGTACCTGTCCGGATCTAGCCTGGTGGCCGCCCCGTTCGACCTGCGACGCCTGGAGACGACCGGTCCCGTGGTGTCTCTGGCCGACAGCGTCGCCTGGTTCACGGTCTCGCGCTCGGGGACTCTGGTTGAGGTCTTTGGTGCCCTTGCGGGTGGAGCCACGTACGAGATGGTCTGGGTGGACCGTGCGGGACACACGTCGCCGGTTGACGCTGACTGGAGGTTCCAGCTCACCGCCTTTGCGTCCAATTCCGGCTGGGCACTGGCACCGGACGGTCGCCGGCTCGCGATCGGGATCAACGGTCAGGAAGGCGACGACGTCTGGGTCAAGCCACTCCCGCGGGGCCCGGCGTCGCGGGTGACCTTCAATGCCGCGCCTGACTATCGCCCGCACTGGACCCGGGATGGGCGGAGCGTGGTGTTCCTCCGCTCCGGGCCGGAGAACGGCGTGTACCTGCGACGGGCCGACGGGACCGGCACGGATTCCCTCCTGCGATTCGGCACCGGATTCCAGGAGGCCGTGCTGTCGCCCGACGGTCAGTGGCTGCTGATGCGGCAGGGCGGCAACGTCGGCGCCGGCGGCCGGGACATCATCGGGATGCGGCTCGGTCAGGACACCGTTCCCGTGCCGATCGTGGCCACGCGCTACGATGAGGACGCCATCGCCCTCTCGCCGGACGGTCGCTGGCTCGCGTATCAGTCGGACGAGACGGGCACCGTCGAGGTGTTCGTCCGGCCGTTCCCGAATACCGACCAGGGCAAGTGGCAGGCATCGAGCGGCGGCGGCACCGCTCCGCTGTGGTCGCGGGACGGGCGCGAGCTGTTCTATCTCGGTGGCAATCGGGACATGATGGCGGTGCGCGTGACGCCGGGATCCTCCCAGCTGCTGGGCCAGCCCACCGTGTTGTTCCACGTTCCGGACGACCTGGCCGCGGTCGAGACGACCTTCTACACGCCGTGGGATGTCGCGGCGGACGGGCGGTTTCTCATGGCGCGGCGCGTCGCGCAGGGTGCCGCGGCGTCACCGGCCCCGGTGGTCATCGAGAACTTCCAGGAGGTGTTGAAGAAGCGGATGCGGCCATGACTGGCCGGCAGGTGCGAGGGAGGCTCGCGCAATGAGTGGACGGCGAAGCAACGGACCGGCTTGGCTCCCCGCGTTGTGTGCGGCCGCCATCGTCACCGCGACGGGAGCGGCCTGCAGCCCTGGGGCCGCCACCTTCGACCGGACGCGCGCCACCGCCGCGGTCTCGAGCGTGCTCGACCAACTCCATCACAACGCCTCGGTCGCCGATGAAGAGGCGTATTTCACCCTGTTCGCACCCGAGGCCATATTCCTCGGCACCGACGCCACGGAACGCTGGACGGTCCAGGAATTCCGTGCGTACGCGCATCCGTACTTCGCCGCGGGACGGGGCTGGACCTACGTGGTGCGGTCTGGGACACGTCATTGCGAGTTCGATCCCACCGGCCGAGTGGCCTGGTTCGACGAGATCTTGGACAACGCGCACTACGGCGAGACGCGCGGTACCGGCGTGCTGCGCCTGATCGACGGTGACTGGAAGATCGCACAGTACCACCTGACCATTCCCGTTCCCAACGCGCTCGCCGACAGTGTGGTCCGGATGATCCAGGGGATGGAAGGGCGGCCCGGGTCCTGACCGTCGCCGAGTGCCTGTCGGCCCGGGAGAGAACCGACGCCCTGAAGGGCGCGCACGCTTCAGCGTCGCTGTGCTTGGCCAAGCCGGCTCGTCAGAGCGGGACGAGAGGAGCGAGATGACCGCCATCACCGAACGCCTTTCCGCCGCCCTCGCCGACCGCTCCCGCGTCGAGCGCGAGCTCGGCCAACGTCTATCTCGCCGAGGACTTGACGCACGACCGCAAGGTCGCCATCAAGGTCGTGAGCTGTTCTACGTCAACGCGAGTCGCGACATGGTGGCGGTGGCCGTCGGGACCGGGACCGATCCGCAACTCGGGCAGGGACGCGTGTTGTTTCACCTACGGGACGAGTGGTACCTGGGATCGCAGGAGTTCTACACGCCGTACGACGTCGCCCCCGACGGCCGCTTCCTCATGGCCCGCGGTGTCGTCGCGATCTCGAATACGCGGGCGCCACTGATCGTCGTGGACAACTGGTTCGGGGAGCTGCGAGCGCGGATGCAGGGAGGTCGATAGGCGGGCGTCGCGTCAGCGACAGCAGCCGAGCCGCGGCTTCAGCCGCGACCGACCGCCAACCGATCCGCACCGTGAGCCGACCGCCAGGACATTCGCCAAGGCATTGTGTCCACGATAGTTGCGCTTGATATATTCAGTTGGATATATTGCCCCATGAACTGGATCCGTGCCCTGCGAGACAAGACCGCGCTGACGCAAACCGCGCTGGCGCAGGCCGGGGCCACGTCGCAACCGACGGTCGCGGCGTACGAGGCGGGTCGGAAGAGTCCCACCGTGAGCACGGTAGAGCGGCTGGCGCGGGCGCTCGGGCTGGAGGCGGTGGTCATGTACCATCCGCCGCTGACCCGGGAGGAACGTCGGTCCCTGGAGCTCCATCGCGCCATCGCGGCTCGCCTGCGCGAAGATCCGGAGCGCGTGCTGGCCCAGGCTCGAGAGAATCTCGACCGCATGCTCGCTGTGGGCGCAGCGTCGCAGCCTCTGCGGGAGTGGCGGGTCCTGTTGGACCGGGCGGTGCCGGCGCTGCTGCCGCTCCTCACCGACCCCGACCCGTGGGCGCGGGAGCTCCGCCACGTGACGCCGTTCGCCGGTGTATTGTCGGCCACGGAGCGCGCCGAGGTCTATCGTGCATTCGCGGCCGGCGAGCGGGGCAGGCGTGAAACGTGAGCAGTTCGAGCACGCGATCCGGGCCGCCGGCGCGGTCCTCGGCGTACACGAGGTCCTGGTCATTGGCAGCCAGGCGCTGCACGCGAGCGTCGCCGGCGACTTGCCGCCCGAGGCGTCACGCTCGGTCGAGGTCGATGTCGCCGCGATGAGCGGTGATGCGGAGGGCCGGATGGCTGACCTGATCGACGGGTCGATCGGCGAGGCGTCGATGTTCCACGCCACGTTCGGCTACTACGCCCAGGGGGTGGTCGAGGCGACCGCCGTTCTGCCGGCGGGATGGCGCGACCGACTGGTGCGGTTCGAGACGTCCGGGACGAACGGTGTCGCTGCGTGGTGCCTGGAGCCGCATGACCTCTGGGTCTCCAAGGCGATCGCCGGGAGACCAAAGGACATCGAGTTCTGCCAGGCGCTCGTCGATCGTGGTCTGGTGCGGGGCGACGTGTTGCGAGCGCGTGTCGCGCAGATGGACTCGCTCGACGCTCGGATTCGAGACGCCGTGGCCGCGAGGATCCCCACGCAATGAGACGTGATCCATTGGCCTACCGCCGCCCGCGCGGCGAAGTGTACTTCCTGCTGAAACGACCATCAATGCGAGTGCGAACCATGTCCGTAAACCGCTTCTTTTCCCTCTCCGTGTCGCTGATCGCGGCCGGCATCCTTCTCCTTCCAACCGCCACGCTTCCGGCCCAGACCGGCTCGGGCGCCGTAGTCCTCGACTCGGCCCTCCTTGCCGGCTACAAATGGCGCAACCTCGGTCCCGACCGCGGCGGCCGGTCCATTGCCGTCACGGGCGTGAAGGGGCGACCCAACGAGGCGTACTTCGGCGCCGTGGGCGGCGGGCTGTGGAAGACCACCGACGGCGGTGAGAACTGGGCGCCGGTCACGGACTTCAAGATCACCGCGGCCTCCGTCGGCGCGGTGGCCGTGAGCGAGACGAATCCCGACCTGGTGTTCATCGGCACCGGCGAGACGTGCATCCGCGGCAACATCATGCCGGGCGACGGCGTGTATCGGAGCCGAGACGGTGGGAAGACGTGGGAGCACGTGGGCTTTCGCCAGTCGGACGGCATTGCGAAGATCCGGATCGACCCCACCAATCCCGACATCGTCTTCGTGGCGTCGTTCGGCAAGTACAGTATGCCCAGCGAGGAGCGCGGGGTGTTCAAGAGCACCGACGGTGGCGACACGTGGCGCCGCGTGCTCTACCGCGACGCCAAGACCGGCGCCATCGACATCGCCATCGACCGCAACAACCCCAAGGTGCTCTACGCGTCGCTGTGGGAGGCCTTCCGCAAGGAATACACGATGTCCTCCGGCGGGCCGGGCAGCGGCATGTTCAAGAGCACCGACGGTGGGGAGACGTGGACCGAGATCACGCGAAACGCGGGTCTGCCGACTGAGGGCGTCGTGGGACGTATTGGTCTTGCGGTCTCCAGCGCGAACTCCAACCGGGTGTACGCGCTCGTCGAGCACGAGCACGGGGGGCTCTTCCGCAGTGACGACGCCGGCGCCACGTGGACGCTGGCCAACGACAACCGCGCCATTCGCCAGCGCGCGTTCTACTACACGCACGTGTTCGCGGATCACCAGGACCAGGACGTCGTCTACATCGAGAACACCTCGCTGTTCCGGTCCACCAACGGCGGCGACAGCACCGAGGTCATCAACAACGGCACGCACGGCGACTTCCACGACCTGTGGATCGATCCCGACGACCCCACGCATCTGGTCGTGGGGAACGATGGCGGCGGGGCGGTGAGCGTCACCACGGGTGAGCGCTGGACCGACGAAGACATTCCGACGGCACAGTTCTACCACGTGGCAGCCACGGCGCACGTTCCCTACCACGTGTGCGGATCGCAGCAGGACAACAGCACGCTGTGCCTGCCGTCGGACTGGAACGCCGGCCGGGGCGGTGGGCGTGGTCGCGGAAGTCGCGCCCGAAGCGTCACCGAGGGCTCGATGGAGGTCGCCTACAGGGTGGGCGGCGGCGAGCCGGGCTACATCGCGCCGGATCCCAAGGACGTGGACGTGTTCTACTCCGGTACGAACAACGGCCGCTACATCGACAAGTACAATCGCCGCCTGGGCACGTCGCGGGAGGTGGATCCCTATCCATGGTTCTACTCGGGCGAGGCGGCCGAGGATCTGAAGGAACGATGGCAGTGGACCTTCCCCATCATCTTCT
>CAYWNR010000232.1:0-6158 GCA_964459705.1 uncultured Gemmatimonadaceae bacterium
TCACGGTCGAAGACACGATCGAGGAGTCGGAGTTCGGACGGTTCGGCTGGGCCACCGATCCGGAGGGAAACCGTTTCGAGTTGTGGCAACCCCCGCCCGACGGCATTTGATTCCGCCATGGGCGACCGTTGCCCCAACGAGCGGTCGTCGTCTTCTTCCATTCCGACGGCCACGACTGAATCTGAGGTGCCACGATGGGTTTGTTCTGGGACCTGATCCAACAGAGCCAAATCTCCGACCAGCGCGACCGCGCAAACTCGATCGAATCGCGCGTGTCGAGCCTCGAAACCCAGTTGCGCGACACGCAGCAGTTGCTGCATCGCCTTTTGGAGCGCTTGGAGCGCAAGTTCGGAGAGGACATCGATCAAGACGGGAAGATCGGCTAGCGCACCGGGCACATCTCCCTCGCCGCCGCTGGCGGGAGGGCTCAATGTCCCACTACGTGGACACCCCATGCGGAGGCACAATGAGGAAGCCCGGCGTCCCACTCGTCGCCATCGTTCTCCTGTCGGCGTGTGCGGGTCAGCCCCTATCGGTGAAGGCCGACGCATCAGCGTCCGGCAACGCGCGATTCACCGTGCAGAATCGATCCGATCGAGATGTTAAGGAGATCCGCTTCGAAGTGACCTACCGCTCCGCGGATGGAACCACGGTGCGCACCGACACGACCGGGTACAACCTGATCGTCGGCGATTCGGGACAGCCGGTGCCCTTCGTACGAGCCCACGAGGAGACGTTCTTCGTTCGGAGGCTGCCACCCGGAAGTGTGTCGGGGCGGGCGCGGGTGTTGAAGGTGGCGTTCACTGATGGGAGCACCTGGCAAGCGACCAAGTGACGCGCGCAACATCGACCTCGCAAACCGGACGCGCTTCCCATGCGAACACTCTCTCCCGCATCAGCGGGAGAGAGCCAGGGTAAGGGGCTTCTTCACACCTCGAACTGCTGGAAATGGTGGTGGATGTGGCCGAACTGCTGGACGCCCCAGGCCCGCCGTGACATTCGTCCGAACGCCGGGTGGTCCGGCCAGGATCGTTCACCAGATCGCTCCACGAAGCGTTGGATCAAACCGCGGAAACCCGCGACCTCTTCCTCCCACGCCGCCCCATCGATGCGGTGGAGCAGTTCGGGCACCGTGGGGACGCCCTTGGGGATCGGCAACACGCAGATCGCCAGCTGCTTGAGGGGCGGGTAGCGGAACGGCAAGCGCTTGGGCTCGACGGCCAGGTCGCCGATCGCCATGCGCAGTCCGGCGTTCACGTGCGCGAGCATCTGTGGACACGTCATGCGGCCCACCGCGGTGGGGTCGCTGGAGACAGGCGTGCAAGCTGGTCGAGGAGCGTCTGTCGATCCGCATCGCGCCACAGCGTCTTCAAATGGCCTCACCTGTCCGGGGACGGGGAACCGCTGTCCATGGCTGGATTGCGACTCACGTTGCCGGGAATGCTACGCGCGACCGGCGACCCTGTCACGACCTCCGCGCACCGGCGCTCTGATCACCCCTCCCGGTGGCCGTCCCCAGGCGACACCTTTTGGGCACGCTCCGCCTCCGACGAGGGCGAGCGCGACGGCCGCGTTCCGGTCCTCCTTCACGCGCCCAAGGAGATGGCGATGATCTCCGCAATACAGTCCGACCTCCGCGCAGGGCTACGCAGCTTTCGCGGCCGGCCGTTCTACCCCCTGGTGTCGTTGGCGATTCTCACACTCGGGCTGTCTGTTGCGATCACCGTATTCACCTACTTCAACGGCTTCTCCCAGACGTTCCCTGGAGTGGCGGCCGACCATGTGGTGCGCGTGTTCGGCGTGGCGGACGACAACCCGTATGAGAACGTCTCCTATCTCGACTTCACCGACTACGCCACCGGCGCGTCCGCGGGCTTCGAAGGCGTAGCCGCGGTCCAGCCGTTCTTCGCCGCCAGCGTGCGACGCGAGACGATGACCGAGGTCGCGTTTCTCACGGCGGTCTCGGGGAACTTCTTCTCGCTGCTGCGGGTCGAGTTGGCGCTGGGTCGCGGCATCACGCCCGCCGACGACCGCCCCGGCGCGGACCCCACCGCCGTCATCTCGTATGCCTGGTGGAAACGAAGCTTCAACGGCGACCCGTCCGTGCTCGGGCAGCTGCTGTACCTCAACTACCGGCCGTTCACCATCGTCGGCGTTGCGTCGCCGAAGTTCCTGGGTACGACGTCGAACTTCCGGCCGGATGTCTGGATTCCCATCGCTCCCTTCCGGGATCGGTATGTCAGCTGGGCCGCGCAGGCCGAAAATCGCGATCGGCCGCTGGTACCGGTCTATGCCCGCCTGCGCGACGGCGTGAGTCGTGCGCAGGGCGAGGTCGAGCTGCGGACCCTGGCGGCCGGCCTCGATGCCGCGTATCCCCGGCTTGATGGCCCTCGTGGCGTGCGGCTCGACCCGGCCACGTGGATTGACCCGCGCACCCGCGTCGCGGAAATGCCAACCGTCCGGTTGATGCTCCTCGCGGCCGGTGGCCTGCTGCTGCTCGTTTGTGCCAACGTCGCCAATCTCCTGCTGGCCGTGTCGACCGGGCGCCAGCGTGAGTTGGCCATGCGGTCGGCCCTGGGGGCGTCGCCTGCCCGACTCGTCCGGCTCGTGTTGACCGAGAATGTGATGCTTTCGGCGCTCGCGGGCGCGATCGCGCTGGTCCTGGCCGCGCCGGCCAGTGCACGCCTGGGATCGTATTTTGCGCGACCCAGCGTCTGGGGCGCGAACGTGCCCCGCGAGACCTCGCTCGACATGCGGGTCGTCGCGTTTGCACTCGCCGTCTCGTTGCTCACGGGCCTCGCCGCGGGCCTGCTGCCCGCCATTCGCGCTTCCGGACGCCGGCTGATGAGCCTGCTTCGAGCCGATGCCGTCGGCTCGGGAAGGACTCCGCGGAGAATCGGGAACCGTCGCATCCCCGCCGTGCACGACGTTCTCGTTGCGTCCCAGGCGGCGCTCGCCATCGTGCTCCTCGTCGTCGCCGGCCTGGTGCTCCGTACCCTGTCGTCGGCGCAAAGCATCGATCCCGGGTTCTCGTACGATCGACTGGTGGCCAGTTACATCTCCACCAGCAGCACCAGTATTCAGCCGGCCGACCGCGATCGGTTCTTTCGCGATTTGGCGCGGCAGCTCGCCGACGAATCATGGGTGCGCGCGGCCACCGTGGCGGACAACGCACCGCTTTCTCCACTCGGCGCTACCCGGTTGCGCCCCGAAGGCCAGCGCGACCCCGTCGCACTGACGGCCACGCGCGTGATACCGGGATTCTTCGAAACCCTGGGCATCGGCGTCGTGCAGGGTCGCGGCTTCACCGCCGCCGACACGGCGAGCACGCCAGACGTGGCGGTGGTCAACGAAGCCTTCGCGCGTCGCTTCTTCTCCGGGCAGTCGGCGCTCGGCCGCCGGATATGGTGGCCGGCGGCGTCCGGGGGTGCGGAGCGGGCGTTTGAGATTGTCGGCGTCGTGCGTGACGCAAAGGCGCAGGATTTCATCGCGGCGCCGGAGCCGGTCGTGTACTTCTCCTACCCGCAACACACCTACCCCTCGGGAAGCGCCTTGCTGGTCTCGACCACGATCGATCCCGCCGCGGCCGTGCCGCGCCTGCACTCGTGGTTGCGACGCCGGGAACCGCATCTCGCCATCGTCAACGCACTCCCCTACACCGACGTCGTGCGTGGTTTCCTCTACACCCAACGCATGAATGCCGAGTTGTTCTCGACGCTGGCGTGCCTCGCCTTAGTGCTGGCGACGGTCGGCATCTTCAGTGTCGTGAGCCTCGGCGTGGGACGGCGGACACGGGAGATCGGCATCCGCATGGCCATTGGCGCTGGGCGCGCGGACATCCGGCGACTGATCATCGGATGGGCGCTGGTGCCGGTGCTGGTTGGCGTGGGCGTTGGTCTGGCAGGCTCCTTCGCCGTGACCGGCCTGGTGCGGAGCCTGCTGTACGGTGTGCGGCCCACGGACCCTCTTACCATGGCCGCGGGCACCGCCGTGCTGCTGGCGGCGTCGTTGCTCGCCGCGTATCTGCCGACCCGCCGAGCCACGACCGTGAACCCTGTCACCGCACTGCGGAGCGACTGATGCGCGCGTCTTTGCGCAGAGCCACCCGCCCTGGCACGCGTGGTGCGGCCGCTTTCCTCATCGTTCTGTGCGCGTGCGGCATGCCGAAACCGAACCAGGTCGTCGAGCGGTACGTCGCCGCCGCCAACGGCCACGATATCGACGCCGTCAGTGCCCTCCTGGACGATTCCGTCGTGTGGGCTTTCGGCGCCGACACCTTCCGCGGTCGAGATGCCGCGTTGCAACCACTGTATTTCGACACCGGCGCGGAAACGGAGCTCCTGCCCTCCGACCTGCTCCTGCGCGGCGACTCCGTGGACATCAACCTCGCCGAAACGAGCGGCGTGCTCGGGGCCTTGGGCATCGACACCCTCCACCACCGCGTTCGGTTCGTGGTCACAGAGGGGCGAATCGCACAGACCTTCAGCCTCCAGCCGCCGCGGGAGTATGCGGCGTTCGTCGACAGCATCACGGCCTTCCTGCAATGGCTCGGCGTCCACGACAGCGCGAGCCGTGACCGGTTCTGGCCCGAGGGACGATTCACGTACAGTCAGGAGGCCGGAGCGGAGCTCCCCGCACTCATCCGCCGGTGGCGACGGCGGGACGGTCCCTAGCGTCTCACCGCCACGTCATCGTTGACGGCGCGCGTCGGCCCCGGCTACGTTCGCGGATCTTTCCCGGAGTCTTCGCGATGCACCGTTTCCGTCGTCCGACGCTGCTCCTGGCCGCGGCCCTCGTCGCACTGGCGCCCGTATCGCTGGAGGCGCAGGTGGCCGAGCTGCTTCCCGACAGCCTGAAACCGTTGCGCGTGGTGGACCCGGAGTGGATCGACAAGAGCGCCAACGCCTGTACGGACTTCTTCCAGTACGCCAACGGCGGGTGGCTGGCGCATGATACGATCCCGGCGGCGTACGCGTCGTCGGGTATCGGGCGAGACATGGGCGACCGGAACGAGCGCGTCGTCCGCTCCGTGCTGGACGACGCGCTTGCCCGACGCGCGAGTCTCCCCGCAGGCAACACAACGCACAAGCTCGGCACGTTCTACGCCTCATGTATGGATTCCGCCGGAACGGAGCGCGCGGGACTCGACCCGATTCGCCCGTGGCTCGAGGGCATCGATTCCGTTACGACGCGCGCCCGGCTCGTGCCGGAGATCGCAACGCTCCAAACGCTTGGCGTCAACGTCGTCTTCCGCTATGCCCCGGACGTCGATGCGCATGACGCGGCCCACTACATGGCGTGGCTCTACCAGGGAGGACTCGGCCTGCCCGACCGGGACTACTACACGAGGCCCGGTGCGGCGGCCGACTCGACGCGCCAAGCGTACCTCGCGCACCTCGCCCGTCTGTTCGGGCTCGCCAACGAGAGCCCGGAGCAGGCGGCGGCGCACGCCGAGGCGGTGATGGCCCTCGAGACCGCGATGGCCGATGCGTCGCTGACGCGTGTCGAACAGCGGGATCCCGCCGCGACCGATCACCCAATGCCACTGGACCATCTGGACTCCCTCGCCCCCGACATTTCCTGGGCGGCGTACTTCCGGACGGCCGGCCTCAGCAAGCCGCCGGCCCGCGTGAACGTCGCCGAACCGGCATTCGTGCGGCGCGTGGACTCGCTCATCTCCGCAGTACCACTCGATACCTGGCGCGCCTACCTCCGTGCCCACACGCTCGCGACCGCGGCTCCGTGGCTCAGCACGCCCTTCGTCCAGGAACAGTTCCAGTTCACGTCCAGCTTCACCGGCGCGCGCGCGCTCCTGCCCCGCTGGAAGCGCTGTTTGCGGGAGACCGACGGCGACCTGGGTGAGGCCCTGGGAGAGGCGTACGTCGCCAAGACGTTCCCGCCTGCGGCGCGCGCCCGCGCGCGCGCGGTCATCGACGACATCCGCGCGGCGTTCGGCGAGCGACTCCGCCACCTGGCGTGGATGTCGGATGTCACCCGGGCCCAGGCGCTCGACAAGCTCGCGAAGATGGGCGAGAAGGTCGGGTACCCGGACACATGGCTCGACTACTCGAAGCTCGACGTCTCGGACGGCCCGTTCGTCCTGAACGTCGGCCGAGCCAACGCGTTCGAATGGCAGCGCGTCGCCAACCGGCCGGGCA
>CAYWNR010000233.1:0-6147 GCA_964459705.1 uncultured Gemmatimonadaceae bacterium
TTCGACGCTCGCCGCGATCTGGACCACGTGCTCTATCCACATCCCTGGGACTACGTACGGTTCCGTACGGACGTCGTCAGTGGGAGCGAGCCCGAACGGCTGGCGTTGTCCGCGGTGGTGGAGAACTTCACGCCAGCCCCACACCATTTCGCGCTCCGGACGTTTCTGCCCGACGCTCAGCGCACTCGCCTCGCCGAGGCCGCCTCCGACGGCGTGCTCCGCATTCGCGCGCGCGCCGAAGAACGGGCTTCCGACCGCATGAACGTCGCACTCGTGGAACGCGATGGGACCGCGTGGGGCACGACCATCGACCTGACGGATACGTGGCGGGAGTTCGTGATCCCTCTGTCGGAGTTGCGGCCCACGCCACTGGCCTTGCTACCACGACCCTACCCGCAGTTCCTTCCCTACTTGCTCGAGCCGGCTACCACGCGTGCGGGACCGCGGCTCGGCGAGCTCGACGGCGTGCAATTCGCCATCAGCGCCGACCAGTTCGGTGATGCCGAGGTCCCGGGAGCGCACGGGTTCGCCATCGAGCGAGTGGCCCTCGACACCAAGCACTGACCGACATGAAACGACGCGACTTCGTCAAGCACACGGCCGTGGCAGGGGCGGCGCTGGCCGTTCGCCCCGCGCTGCCACCTATCATGCCGGCACGTCTGCGGCCCGGTACGTTTCGAACCGACTTCAACCCCGGCTGGCGGTTCCTCCTGGCGGATGCCGACGGCGCGGAGCGCGCGTCGTTCGACGACCGCGCGTGGAGTGCGGCAACGCTCCCGCATACGGCGCGCATCGAGAGCCTCGTGACGGGAGAGCCGGGCAGCGATACCTACCAATGGCAGGGGACCTGCTGGTACCGCAAGCGCTTTTCCCTAGGCCCGGAGAGCAGGGGTCGGAAGGTGCTGCTCAAGTTCGACGGCGCCATGAACGTCGCCGACGTGTGGCTCAACGGAAGCCACCTGGGCCAGCACATGGGAGGCTGGCTGCCGTTCGGATTCGACATTTCGAGCCAGGTGGTGATCGGTGGGGAGAACCTCCTGGCCGTGCGCCTGGACAACCGCGACAACGCGGTCACCGGTCCGAAACCGCTCACGCAGCTCGACTTCAACCCGTACCACGGCATCTACCGCAACGTCCACCTGGTCATCAAGGACCCACTGCACATCAGCGATCCCATTTTGGCGGATCGGCCGGCGAGCGGCGGGGTTTTCGTCACATATCCCGAGGTGTCCGCCGATGCCGCCACCGCGCGTGTCCAGGTGCACGTGCGGAACGCGCGCACGAACGCCCGCGAGTTCGTGTTGCGCGCGTTGCTTCTGGACAGCAGCGGTCGGCTGGCGGCCGAGTCGCTCTCGGAACCGATCCATTTGGGTGCGGGTGAAGACCGCGACGTGGTGCAGGATCTCTGCGTGCTTGCGCCAGCGCTTTGGAGCCCAGCCCATCCTGACCTCTACACGTTGCGCACCGAGCTCGTCGCGGACGGGGTGGTCGTGGACGAGGAGGTCACACGCATCGGCATTCGGCACATCGGCATTTCGGCTACGGGATTCCGGATCAACGGCGAGCCGATGTTCTTGCGGGGAACGAACCGGCACCAGGAGTACCCGTACGTGGGGTACGCGCTCTCCGACGCCGCCCAGTACCGCGACGCGCAGGCGATCAAGGACGCCGGGTTCGACTACATCCGGTTGTCGCACTACGCACACGCCCCCGCCTTCATGGACGCGTGCGATGCGTTGGGTCTCGTCGTCATGGACTGCATTCCCGGCTGGCAGTTCTTCAATCGCGCGGACCCCGCGTTCACCGCGCTCCAGTACGAGAACTGCCGTCGTCTGGTGCGGCGGGACCGCAACCATCCGTGCATTATCCTCTGGGAAGTCTCGCTCAACGAGACCGACATGCCCGCCGAGTTCATCCGCACGACCCACACGATCGCGCACGAGGAGTATCCGGGCGACCAGTGCTACACGTGCGGCTGGACGGAGGGTTATGACGTCTTCATTCAGGCGCGCCAGCACGGTGGCTGCCGCAATGTGAGCGATCGCGCCTGCGTGGTGAGCGAATACGGCGATTGGGAGTACTACGCGCAGAATGCCGGGCTCCAACAAGACGCGTGGGCCAACCTGGCACCCGACCAGGCCAACAGCCGTCAGCTCCGTTGGCACGGCGAGGCCGCCCTCCTGCAACAGGCCACCAACTTCCAAGAAGCCCACAACGACAACCGCAAGACGATCGCGTTCGCCGACGGCCTGTGGGTGATGTTCGACTACAACCGTGGCTACGCGCCGGACATCGAGTCATCGGGTTGCACCGACATCTTCCGCCTGCCCAAGTTTGCCGTCCCGTTCTTCCGGAGTCAGCGCCCACAGGACGAACGCGTGCCGCACGGTGTATCCGGACCCATGGTGTTTATCGCGAGCTTCTGGACGCCGGCATCGAGCCTGCGTGTGCGGATCTTCAGCAACTGCGAGGAGGTGGCACTCTCGCTGAACGGGAGTCTCGTGGAGCGACGGCCGCCCGATACGGATCGGATCTCGACGCATCTCGCGCATCCGCCGTTCACGTTCGCCCTCGGTGGATTTCGCCCCGGGACCCTGGAGGCCGTGGGCTACATCGGTGGGCACACGGTTGCCACCCACACGGTGCGGACCCCGGGTGCGGTGGAGCGAATGGACATGTCGTTGGACCAGCGCGGTCGCCCCTTCGCCATGGACGGCAAGGATGTGGCGTTCCTGCGCGCGGCGCTGCGCGATGCCAACGGGACAACGGTCCCCGACGCGTGGGAGAACGTCTTTTTCGGTACCACCGGCAACGTGGCGCTGGTGGGCGCGAATCCATTTTCGTCCGAGGCGGGCATCGCCAGCATTCTGGTAGAAACGGACACCCGGCGGCCCCGTGGCGCCATCTACGCGCTTGCTTTGGTGCGAACCGGCGAGCGTATCCACGCACTCTCCGCGGCAACCTCCGTCGACGGGAACGTGGAGCCGTACGAGATCCGCACCACGACGGACGGAAGCGAGGTTGGTATCGGCGCCGGCCGCTACGCGGGGCCCCTCGCCGCGCCGGGGCGCGTCCGGGCGGCGCTCTTCGTAACCGGCCGGCCTGTCGTCCACGCCGACACCGACGTGCAGAAGTTCAGGATCGCCGGAAGCACGGCGCCCAAAGCGAATCGGTGACGGCGAGGAGGCCGCCCATGCACAGGATACGTCCTTTCGCAGCGCTTCTCGCTGCGAGCATCGTTGCCGGCTCGGCCGCCGCCCAGCAAGGCGCGCCTTCCCCACGCCAGCGGCTCCTGATGGATTACGGCTGGACGTTCACCCGCGGCGATCCCGCCGGCGCCGAGCAGCCGGGCTTCAATGACCGCGCCTGGCGCTCAGTCGACCTCCCGCATGACTGGAGCATCGAGGGGCCGTACGACGAGCACGCGCCCACCGGCGGCCGCGGCGGCTATCTACCGACCGGCGTCGGCTGGTACCGCCGCGCGTTCTCGTTGCCCGCCGGGTCACGCGGCCGGCGCGTGACCATCGAGTTCGACGGCGTCTACCAGAACAGCGACGTCTGGGTCAACGGACATCACCTGGGAAGCCGGCCCAACGGCTACGTCAGCTTCGTCTACGACCTGACGCCCTACCTTGGCGGAGGCAAGAACGTCGTGGCCGTGCGGGTGGACAACTCCCATCAGCCCAACACGCGCTGGTACTCGGGAAGCGGCATCTATCGCCACGTCTGGCTGATCGTGACGGACCCGCTGCACATCGGACCGTGGGGGACCTACGTCACCACGCCCGAGGTGGACAGCGCCGCCGCGCGGGTGGCGGTTCGCACGCACATCGTGAACGAGGGGACGAGTGAGCGGCACGCCACGCTCCGCTCCGTGATCCTAGACGCCTCGGGGCACGAGACCGCCCGGGCCGAGCTGCCTTTCACCCTGGCCGCCGGTGACGAAGGCGACCTCGCGCAGCAGCTCACCGTGGACGCGCCGGCGCTCTGGTCCCTGACGACGCCCATCCTCTATACCCTTCGGACCACCGTGCTCGATGGGCGCGGCCGAGTGGTCGACCAAACGGATGCGCCGTTCGGTATCCGTGTCATCGCCTACGACGCCGACCGCGGGTTCCTGCTCAACGGGAAGCGCGTGAAGCTGCTGGGCGTGAACCTGCATCACGACGGCGGACCGGTGGGCGCGGCGGTGCCGGAGGCGGTGTGGGAGCGTCGCTTGCGTCTCCTCAGAGAGATGGGCGTCAACGCGATCCGCACGTCGCACAACCAGCCCGCGTCCGAGTTCCTCGATTTGTGCGACCGCCTGGGCCTGCTCGTGATGGACGAAGCGTTCGACGAGTGGACGCATGGCAAGGTGGAGTGGGGATACCACCGGTATTTCGCGGTGTGGGCCGAGCGCGACCTGGTCGACTTCATCCGGCGGGACCGGAATCACCCGTCGGTGGTCCTCT
This sequence comes from uncultured Gemmatimonadaceae bacterium, assembly GCA_964459705.1. GTDB lineage: Bacteria > Gemmatimonadota > Gemmatimonadetes > Gemmatimonadales > GWC2-71-9 > JAOTWJ01. The sequence continues at coordinate 4,452 of CAYWNR010000233.1, forward strand.
GGAGCCTGGGGAACGAGATCGGTGAGCAGCACGCCGCCGGTGGGGACACCGTGCTCCGCATGCTGCGAGACATCGCCCACCACGAAGACCCAACCCGACCCATCACGACGGGCAACGACCACATCTACGCCGACGACGGCGCCACCACGCTCGCGTTCCTGAACCTGCTGGATGTGGTCGGCTACAACTACGTGGACCGCTGGCACGAGCGGCGCGAGTTGTACGCCGAGCAGGACCGTCACCATCATCCCGACTGGAAGATGATCGGCACGGAGAGCGGATCGGTGCGGGGTACGCGAGGCGAGTACTCCCTCGGGTCGGATCCCGAGCGTGTGCAACCCAATTACACGACCGGCATGATCCGCGCGGAACAACTGTGGCGGTTCGTGGCCCTGCACGACTACTTCGCGGGCGATTTCATGTGGACTGGGATCGACTACTTGGGGGAATCCTCCTGGCCGCGGAAGAACTCCACCTCGGGCGTGCTCGACCTCGTGGGATTCCCCGACGACGGGTACTCCTTCTACCAGAGCCGGTGGACCGACGCCCCCATGGTCCATTTGTTCCCGCACTGGAACTGGCCGGGCCGCGAGGGCCAGCTCATTCCCGTGCTCGCCTACACCAACTGCGACGCGGTCGAGCTGTATCTCAACGGGAGGTTTCTTGGCGAGAAGCGGATCGAGTTCCCGCGCCAAGGGACCTCCGACAGTTGGAACCACTACGCGCTGCCGCAGGTGTTCCCCACGACCGCGGATCTGCATCTGTCGTGGGACGTTCCCTACGAGCCCGGTGTGTTGCGGGCGGTGGGCAAGCGGAACGGCACCGTGGTGGCCACGCAGGAGGTACGCACGGCCGGGCCCGCCGCATCGCTCCGTCTGACCGTGGACCGTTCCGAGATTCGCTCGGGAATCCGGGACGTCGCCCACGTCGAGGTCGAGGTCGTGGACGCCGACGGTGTCGTCGTGCCCACTTCGAACGACCTCGTGCGGTTCACGATTGAAGGTCCGGCGCGGCTCCTGGCGGTCGGGAACGGCGACCCCACGGACCATAGCTCCTACCAGGCGAGCGAGCGCCGAGCGTTCCACGGGCTGCTGCTGGCGATGATCCAGAGCGGGGACGACACCGGCACCGTCCGAGTGACCGCGCGCGCGGACGGTCTGGAGCCCGCGTCCGTGGACATCACGGTGTTTCGTGGTACCCCCCATCCCCGCGTGCGCTGAATAAGCTCATACCCGTGCGGTGGCCCTGGCCCGCCTGCTCCGCGCGTGGTCGGCGAGTTCACTCGCGGATGCCGCGTGGCGGTGACGACTCCCTGCTCACGGACTGTGCAGAGCTTCCCTAGTTCCCGTCGCACCAGCGCTCCACCGTCACGGGATACGCGCTCACTTGGCGAGCCCCAACGGGCTGAACAGGAAGTAGAACAGCAGCGTGATGGCCACGACCGCCACGCCACCGATCTTCGCGGTGCGCGATGACTCGAGCGCGATAGTCGTGTTATGCCGGAAGACCACCGGCTCCGGCGACGGCCGGACGAGCGTGATCGCCGCCATGATCGCCAGGCAGAGGGCAAAACACACGGCCATTCGGTTGAGGAACTGGAGATTGGGCACCAGGACCTTCAAGAGCCCGTACGCGACGATGATGGTGAGCAAGCCCACCGTGCCACAGATGGCCGGCGCGCGACGGAACACCAGCC
>CAYWNR010000234.1:0-6127 GCA_964459705.1 uncultured Gemmatimonadaceae bacterium
AACGGCGCGGTGACCGCGTGGCTCGGCGTGGCGCCGTTCATGGTAACCCTGGCAGCGATGACCATCGCCCGCGGCATGGCCCGCCTGGTCACCGGCGGAGTCCCCATCGGTTTCCCACCGGCGGACGACCCGCGGTTTGCCGCCAAGGTGGCGGCGCTCGACGCGCTCCATACGCTGGGCGGCGGGCGGATACCCATCGCCGGCCTGCCGCGCGGGTTCCCCGTGCCCGCCCTCGTGATGCTGGTCCTCGCCGTGCTCGCGGCGTTCGTCCTCACGCGCACGCGGTTCGGCCGCTACGTGTACGCCGTCGGCGGGAACGAAGAGGCCGCGCGACTCGCCGGGGTTCCGGTCCGGGCCGTGAAGCTCGCCGTGTACGCCATCGCCGGCGCGTGCGCGGGACTCGCGGGGGTCCTGCTCGTCGGGCAGCTCCGCTCGGGCGGCCCGGACGCCGGCATGCTGTACGAATTGAACGCCATCGCGGCGGCCGTGATCGGAGGAGCATCGCTCTTCGGCGGGATCGGGACCGCCTGGGGCGCGGTAGTCGGCGCCCTCTTGATTGGCGTGCTGAACAACGGGCTCGACCTGCTTGGGGTGCAGTCCTTTTGGCAGGAAATCGTCAAAGGCGCCATCATCCTCCTGGCCGTGCTCTTCGACGTCTGGACCAAGCGAGGCAGCTCACGTGCGTAGCGGACCGCTCTGTTCATTCATCCTGCTCGCGCTCTCGGCATCCACGCTCCGGGCCCAGGACCGCGTGATTCCCGAGTGGGCCATTCGCGGCCCCCTCCACGCGGATACGGGCCGTGCCGGCGTGCTGCGCGACTACCTCGACGGTGAGGACGCGGTGCTCCCCACCCCAGGCGACAGCGTGGCCGGCGGCCCCTTCCGTCTCGTCGCGGCGGATTCGACGGGGCGGGTGGATCTCAACACGCTCGCCGGACCGTCCGACTGGAGCGTGGCCTACGCGCATACCTACCTGTGGTCACCCGACGAGCGAATCGTCCTGCTCGTGCTGGATAGCGACGACGACGTCGTGGCCCGGGTCAACGGCCAGCGTGTCTGGGTCCACGTCGTGCCGCGCGGGATCGGGCCGGGAAGAGACACGGTCCGTGTCCGGCTCGCGTCGGGTTGGAACACGGTGCTCGTGAAGGTGGTGAATCGCACCGGCGGGTTCGATCTCCTCGGCAAGCTCGCGGACGCGCCGGGAGGTGGCACGGTGGCCGCACTGCGCATGACCCCCAACCGCCCGACCGGGATCACGGCCCATCGGTTCCCCAGCCCGATCGTGGAGGTGGGCCCGCTGGCGGTTGGCGGCGCGGCACGGTGGCGTGGCGCCGAGCTCGAGGTCGGTGGCACGCTCTCGGTGACCGCGTGGGGCGCCGACACGATGCGCGATGCGCGCGTGTCCGTCAGATCGCAGCGTGCCGTGCTGCTCGACACCGTGCTGGCGGTTCTCGTACCGGGCGCGCCCGCCGCGCTACCGCTTCGCGGCACGTTCGCCCGCTTGCGCGCGGCGGCGCTCGGAGATCAGACGTTGGACGCGGAGGCACGGTGGCGCGGTGGGCGCGCGCGCGCCGCGCTGTTCGTCGACCCGGACCGCCTGCTCCGCCTCCACGACGGCGCGGTCGACATCTTCGACCCGGTCCGCGACACCATTCCGCCGCCGGCCCGACTCGAAGCCCGCCTCATCGTCCCCGTCGAGCTTGCTGGCCTCCCCATTGACCTCCATGCGCTGGGACTTGGCCCTCGCGCGACACTGCACATGAACGACCACCCGGTCCCGTTCACCGGTGGAGTGGCGTCGCTCTGTGCGCCGTGCCGCATGGGGGACAGCCTCCACGTGGTCGTGGACCCCGATCCGAGCCGACCGCTGTGGCTGCGTCCACAGGCGCAGGTGCGGACGCCCGGATTCACCGAGTACGCGGACGGCTTCCGATACGCCCGCGGGCTGGGCCAATCGCTGCCGGACTCCGTGCGACCGGACCCGATCACGTGGCTCCGCGCAGTGGGCAGCCCGCGGTACGATGCCGTGCGGAGCGCCGCGAATGGCACGGTTCGCGGCGCGGTGGAGACGCTCCGGCGCGACACGCTGTGGCTCGTGGGGAACTCGCATATCGACGCGGCGTGGCTGTGGCGCTGGCCGGAAACGGTGGACGTCATCCGCAACACGTGGCGCACGTCGCTCAAGCTTGCCGAGATCTTTCCTGGCTACGTGTTCGCCGCGTCCAGCGCGGCGTACTACGACGCCATGGATCGCCTGGAGCCAGGACTGTCGGACTCGCTCGTCGCGGCGACGCGCCGCGGGAGCTGGGTCCCCGTGGGCGGGTGGTGGGTCGAGGCCGACCAGAACATCCCGTCCGGCGAGTCGCTCGTTCGTCAGGGGCTCTACGGCCAGCGCTATTTCCAGCGGCGGTTCGGACGCCGCTCGACGATCGCGTGGACGCCCGACACCTTTGGCTATCCGTGGACGATCCCGCAGATCCTTCGGGGATCGGGCTTCACCACGTTCGTCACACAGAAGATCCGCTGGAACGACTCGACCACGTTCCCGTACGACGTGTTCTGGTGGCAGAGTCCGGACGGATCCCGCGTCTTGACGTACAACCCGTATGGTTATTCGCATGACCTCGATCCCGCGACACTCGTGCGCGAGCGCGTCGAAGACGGCACGAAAACCGGGATTGGCCAGCAAATCGCGCTCTATGGCGTCGGCGATCACGGGGGTGGTCCCACCATCGCGATGTTGCGACGCGCTGAGCAACTGGCCCGGGTTCCGGCCTTTCCCGCCGTGCGCTACGCCGCGCCGGAGCGCGCGCTGGCCGCAGTGCAAGCGGCCGAGCCCGCCGGCGGGTTCCCGACGTGGGACGACGAGTTGTATCTCGAGTATCACCGCGGCACGTACACCAGTCATGCCATGATGAAGCGCCGGAATCGCGAGAGCGAGGTCCGCCTCCAGATTGCCGAGGCACTCGCCGCGGTGGACACAGCACCCTACCCGCGCGACACGCTCGAGGTGGTGTGGCACCGGGTGTTGTTCAATCAGTTCCACGATCTCCTTCCCGGATCCGGCATCGACAGCATTTATCGCGACGCGGCGGGCTCGTACGACACCGCATGGGCCACGCTCGACCGGGTGACCAGCAAGGCGTTTGCCGATTTGCGATCGCGCATGGACACGCGGGGGCGTGGGAGATCGGTGGTGGTGTTCAATGGAGTGGGATGGACGCGGGGTGGATGGGTGGCGGACCCGGCGGACCCGGCGGACCCGGCGGACCCGGCGGACCCGAGGGTCTCGCCGGACACGATGTGGGTGCAAGTCGACTCGGTGCCGGCGTTTGGGGCCATTGTCGTGCATCTGCCTGCTGACGCTCGGTCACGTTCCTACACGCGCCTCCCGGCTCCGAGGGCGGGGGTGGATTGGATCGAGAACGCGTTCCTGCGCATCGAGATCGATACGGCCACGGGCGTGGTGACGAGGATCTATGACAAACAGAATGCCCGCGAAGCGCTGGCACCGGGCGGACGCGCGAACGTGCTCCAGGTTCTCGACGACCGCCCTGCACAGTGGGATGCCTGGAACGTGATGCCGAATCCGGAGACGTGGGAGGTGGAGGCGGTTAGGCGGTTAGGCGGTCAGGCGGATAGTGATGCGGCTCGGTTCCGGATCGAGCGAGCCTGGGGGAGCTCCGTGTTCCGCCAGACGCTCGTCTTGCGGCGTGATGCGGACTACCTGGACGTCGAGAACGACGTCGATTGGCACGAGCGGCAGAAATTGCTGAAGGTCGGCTTTCAATTCGCGGTGGCGCCGGACTCGGCGACCTTCGAGATTCCCTATGGGACGATCGGCCGCTCGGGCCGACCACGAACGCAGGCCGAACGCGCGAAGTTCGAGGTTCCGGGACAGCGCTGGGCCGATGTATCGAACGCGGACTATGGCGTGAGCGTGCTGAACGACGGCAAGTACGGGTGGGACTATCGGGACGGAACGCTCCGCCTCTCACTGTTGAAGGCGCCCATCTGGCCCGACTCGACGGCGGACCGGGGCAACCATCGGTTTGCGTTCGCCGTCCTACCTCATGCGGGCGATTGGCGGGCCGCGGGCGTGGATCGGCGCGCCGTCGCCTACAACGTGCCGCTGCTGGCCGCTGCGGAACCCGCGCACCGTGGTTCCCTGGGCGCCACGGTCGGGTTTGGGGGTGCCACGTCGGCGAACGTTCAGGCGACCTGGCTCAAGCGTGCCGAAGACGGCGACGCGCTGGTGCTCCGGCTGGTGGAGTGGCACGGACAGGCGGCGGACGTCGGTGTGACACTGCCGTGCGACGCGCGGGCGGTGCGACGGGCCAATCTGCTCGAAGATGCGGGAGCGCCCGTCCCCGTGACGGGGCGTACGGCCCGGGTTGCGATGCGACCGCATGAAATCATCACGCTGCTGGTGGAGTGTGCTCGATGAAGCGAATTCGGTTTCTCCCGTGCGTCGTGCTCGCGTTGGCCTCGTGCGCCCGTTCCGCGCAGAACGGACGTCCGCAGGTGGGCGTCACGTTGTTGACCGAGGCGCACGTGTTCTATCAAGACCTCAAGCGGGGCATGCAGGCCGCGGCCGACTCCCTCGGCATCGACCTTCACGTGGTGGCAGGAGAATGGGATCTCGCCCGCCAGACCGCGCAGGTCCAGAACTTCGTCACGCAGAACATGGACGCGATCGTGATCGCGCCGGTCAACTCGAGCGGGATCGTGAGCGCGGTCCAAGAGGCGCGCTCGGCTGGCGTGCCGGTCTTCACGGCCGACATCGCGGCGGATGGCGGCGGCGTGGTCGCCCACATCGCCAGCGACAACCGGCAAGGCGGGCGTCTGCTGGGGAGCTATCTGGCCGAGCGTCTGGGCGGGCATGGGTCCGTGGCCATTCTCGATCAGCCCACCGTCACCAGCGTCCAGGATCGGGTCGCCGGCTTCCGCGAAGCGCTCGCGGACTACCCGGGGATCCAGATCGTGGCCGCGCCCGCGGTGGAGCGGGGACTGCGTGACGTCGCCAAGCAGAAGATGGATAACCTGCTGACGAGCGACCGCACGCTCGACGCGATTTTCGGATCCAACGATGACTGCGCCCTCGGCGCGCTGGCCGCGGTCCAGGCCGCCGGGCGAACGAACATGCTGATCGTGGGATACGATGCCACGCCGGAAGCGCGGACCGCGATCAGCGGCAACACGGCGTTGGTGGCGGACGCGGTGCAGCACCCGGAGGTCATCGGCCGGCGCGCGATCGAGACGGTCGCCGCGTACCTGAGAGGGGAGAAGGTCCCGGCCCGCATCGCGGTTCCCGTGAGCCTCGTGAACCGCGACTCCCTGCTCGCGGGGCGGTAACGGTGCTGCGTTTCGACGAGGTGGACGTTGACGTGCGCGGCCGCACCGACATCGGCCGGGTGCGCACGGACAATCAGGATCACTTCCTCGTCGCGGCCCTGCACAAGGTGATCGACATCCACGACACTAGCCTCCCACCGTCGTACCGGACGCGGTTCGACTCGGGAGCGCGGGCGTTGCTGTGTCTGGTCGCGGACGGCGTGGGCGGCGGGCCCAGCGGTGAACGGGCCAGCAGCCTCAGTCTCGACGCCATCATGCGGTACGTGACGAATTCCATGCGCTGCTTCTACAAGCTGGACCAGCTCGCGTCTCCCGACCTGTTGCGCGAGCTGTCGTCGTCCGTGCACGAGAGCCACATCGCCGTTCGGGCGGAGGCCGACCTCGATCCCGAGACGACGGGGATGGCGACGACCCTCACGCTGGCACACATTCTCTGGCCTCGCGCGTATCTCGCCCACATCGGCGACAGTCGTTGCTACCATTTCCGCGACGCGACGCTCACGCAGGTGACGCGGGATCAAACGCTGAGCCAGGAGCTGCTGGACTCGGGCACCCTGTCGGAGGAAGAGGCCGCGCGGTCGCCGTACGGTCACCTCCTGACGCAGGCGGTCGGTGGATCCGACGTCCTCGAGCCCGCGGTCTCCCAGGTCGACCTCGCCATCGACGACACGCTCATGCTCTGCACGGATGGGCTGAGTAAGCACGTGGCGACGGCCGAGATTGCCCGCATCCTCGGGGAGCCGACGGATGCCGCCGCGACGAGCGCGGCCCT
>CAYWNR010000235.1:0-6127 GCA_964459705.1 uncultured Gemmatimonadaceae bacterium
CGTTCCCTTGTCGAGGAGCAGCAGCCCGAACCGGCCCCACTCCCGGGCCGTCATCACGGCGCCGCCCGCCAAATGCGGGTGCCCCGCGAGATCGCGAAGCCAGTACGCGACGTCGATGCCGAGTGGCGTGAAGATTCGCTGCCGCAGGTACGCGACGAGGTCCTCACCCCCGAGCTTCCTGGACATCAGCTCACCGAACACGTGGAAGCTCGCGCCGCCGTAGGCGAACCGTTGCCCGGGACGCGCGACCATTGGAAGCCGCGTCGCCGCGGCATAGTCGCGGGCTCCCGGCACAGCCAGGTCCGGCTGGAGCCCGCTGGTGAGGTTCAAGAGCTGGCGGATGGTGACGCGCGCCTTCAGGGAGTCGCCGCGGAACTCCGGAAGGGTCCGCGCCACCGGCTCGTCGAGCGCCAGCAGGCCGTCGGCCTGCCCGAGGGCCGCGAGCACGCACGTGAACGTCTTCGTGCCGCTGGCCAACGGGTGTGGCGTGCGTCCGTCGAAGCCGTTCTGATAGTCCTCGAACACCAAGCTGTCCTGTCGGAAGACCAGCACCGCGTCCCCTTCGCGCTCGGCGGAGTAGCGTGCCGCCGCGCGGACGCTTGCCGCCGACTGCGCGACCGCGGACGGCGCGGTCGCGAACCCGCCGATTGCCAGGGACGCCAGCAACAGGCCGGCTCGGTTTGATGTGCGGTTCGTCAATGCGATCTAGCCGCCGGTGCGATCCGGGATCTCCCGCACCCAGATGTTCCGGTAGCGCACGCGCGTCTGATGATCCTGGAGGGACAGCGGGAGCCGGTCCGCGTGCGGTCGATAGTGGGCCACGGCGGCGTGCACCGTCCAACCGGTGATTTCCGTATTGTCCTGCACGAGCACGCCATTCCAGAACACCGTCACCCGCGCCGGGCGTTGCACCGACCCATCCGCCGCAAAGAGCGGCCGGTGGAATACGATGTCGTACGTCTGCCAGACGCCTGGCGGCCGCGCCGCGTTCGCGAGCGGGGGCGTTTGTCCATAGACCGCGCCCGCCTGCCCGTCGGCGTAGGTGATGTTGTCGTACGTGTCGAGCACCTGGATCTCGTAGTGGCTCATCAGGTACACGCCGCTGTTGCCGCGCTCCTGGCTCTCGCCCTCCGGCGGCGTGGGCGCCGCCCACTCGATGTGGAGCTGGACGCTGCCAAACGCTCGACGCGACAGCATGCTCCCCGCGCCCGGCACCACCTCCACGTATCCATCCTTCACCAGCCATTTGGCGGCACTGCTGTCCGACGCCATCCAACTGGCGAGGCTCTTCCCGTCGAGCAACACGATCGCGTCCGACGGCGGCGCCACCGGCGCTCCGGCAGGGGCGGGAGTGACAACGGGTGGCCGCGGCCGCTCCATGGAGTTGGGTGGCCAGGGGTGCGTCTGCGCCTGCGCGACCCCCGCGAACAGCAGCGCGACCGTCGCGACGTCAATGGTCCGATGGTGGTGATAGCTCATGCGTAGTAACATGCAGACCGCGCAGCACCCTGGCGAGATCCATCCCAACGTCCCCCGGAGTGAAAGGGTGAGGCCGACGCCGGGGCCACCAAGTGTCGATCTCGGAACGGTGGCGAACCACGGCTGACGAGCAGGGTACTAGCACCGTCTCGGGAACCCAGGATTGGTACACATGAGAGTTTGCGACACGCTCGCACCAGCATGGATGATCACCGCCGCGGTCTCACTCTGGCCGCTCGGCGTATCGGCGCAGTCGGTTCCACCCGCCGCGTCCGGTGATACGGCCGGCCGAGTCCGGCTCGAAATCACCGCGTCGGGCAACGAGGCGCGCTACCGCGCGCGCGAACAGCTCCTGGGTATGGACTTTCCCAACGACGCCGTCGGGAAGACCAGCGCCATCACGGGTGCCCTCGTGTTCGACCGCGACGGCAACATCGTATCGGACGAGTCGAAGATCGTGGTGGACGTCACGGGGCTCAAGAGCGACAAGGAACGCCGAGACGGCTACCTCCAGCGCCGCACGCTGCTGACGGCCCAGTATCCGACCGTGACGCTCGTGCCCACGGCGGTGCGCGACCTCCCCTGGCCGCTCCCCGCGTCCGGTGAGCTGGCGTTCGACCTGATCGGCGATTTCACGGTGAAGGAGACGACAAGGTCTACGGTGTGGCACGTGACCGCGGTCGCCAAGGACGGTGGGTTTGCGGGTACCGCCACCACGAGCTTCACGTTCGCGGAGATCGGTCTCGAGAAGCCGAGCGTCCGGGTGGTCCTGAGCGTGGAGGATACGCTCAAGCTGGAATACGACTTCACGGTGGCGCCCGCGTCCAAGAGTCCCTGACCCGTGCGGGCATCGGGGCTAGCGGCGCGTCAGTGCTGCCACACCGCAAATCCCTGCTGCCGCAGCTCCTCGGCCAGGAACTCTTCCTCCTCCACGGCGTCGCGGTACGTCATCGGGTTGTACGGCTCGTACAGCTCGGGCAGCAACCGGAGTCCGTACTTCTTCACGAAGCGATTGGCTTTGTAACCACGCTTGTGCTGCGCAAAGCGCCGCTCCGGCGACGTCCCGGTGCTGCCCACGTAGACGCAAGGCTTCAACGGATGGTGCTGCGGATTCGCGTCCCGAAACGCGCGCACGTTCAGGACTGCATCGTCGAGCTTGATGACGTAGACGTAGTGGTGCGGAGAGCGGGGCATGAGGCGGCTAGGCGGTTAGGCGGTCAGACAGTCCGGCGGACGCGTCTGCCTCGCTGCCGCGCTGCCGCGCTGCGTCGTTACTCTCGCCCCCACGCCTTCGCCTCCACCCGCCCGATCGGCGTCCAATCCTGGCTCGGCCGCTCCGCCACGCGCGTCTTGAGATCGAATCGGTCGCCGGGGGCCAGGAAGTAGAACCGCCCGCCTGAGTCGAGCTGGTGCTCGTGGTCGAAGATCAGCACGTAGCCCGCGCCCATGACCTGGAAGCGATCGCCTTGCACCACGATGGCCGTGTTCTCGTCGATCCCGATGCCGAGTAGCTCCGGATGCGCCTCGATGACCGGGATCAGGTCGAACTGCCGATTGCGGCGCAGTACGTGCTGGTCGATGGCGGCGTTCTTGAGGAAGCCCATCCCCTCGACGTGGTCGCCCATCATGATCGTGTTGGTCCGCGTGTCACCCCGCACGAGATACGAGCCCTGAATGGTCGCGCCGGCCGACGTGCCGCCGATCACGCCCCCGCGCGCCAGCAGGGCGTTCAGCTCGTTCTGGACCTTCGTGTGGAGATAGGCGTCGGCCAATCGCCACTGCCGCCCTCCCACGAACCACACGCCGCTCGCGTGCTTGATGGGCTGGACGAAGGCGTCGGTGTTGGCGACCGCGCGATCGGTGGTGTGCAGCATCGTGAGATTCGTCGCCCCGACGGCCTTGAAGCCCGACAACCCCGGCCAATACGGCCCGTAGTTGCCGTCGCCGTTCGCCGTGGGAATCACCACGATGGGCGCGTCGCGCCCACCCGCCAGGTCGAGGAAGCGCGTCAGAATGGCGTCATCGAGTCGCCCGCCGCCCACGATGACGAGCGCGCCGTTAGCCGGACCGATCTCCTGCGCGCTGAGGCTGGGAGCAGCCGCAATGAGGAACAGCACGAGGCGGTATGCGTGTCGCATGAGGTTACTCCGGGTGCAGGGCGCCAAGAACCTACGACGTAGGCCGGTGAAGGGAAGGGATACGGCGAGCGGACGACCAGACGTCTGAAACGTGAGGATGTGAGGCCGCACCGGACCTCCCCAGCGGCTTCTCTCTGCCCCTCTGCTCGCTGCTCGCTTTCACCGACCTCACTGTCCTCAGTACGAATGACTATCCAACTCCACCTTCCCCCGAAACGTCCAGTACACGATCCCGGTGTACGTCAGCACGAACGGCAGCCCGATCCCGGCGATGAGGAGTCCGATCCGCAGGGTCTTCTCGCTCGACGCGGCGTTGTAGATCGTCCAGCTCAATGCCGGGTCGTTCCGCGCGAGCAGGATGTTGGGGAACACCGCCATGGCAAAGAGGAACACCATGCACGCGATGGTGAGGGACGACGCGAGAAACGCTCTGCCGTAGCGCCGGAGGAACAGGGCGCGCGGCACGTACGCGATCGCGAGCACGTTGGCGACGACGACAAGGCCCGCCCATGGATAGTGCTGGAAGTTCGCGGCCGCTTCCGGCACCATGGTGAGGGTGGCGATGGTGGTGAGCAGATAGAGTGTCAAGAAGATGCCCCACGCGTGCCACACCGCTTGCCCAAGACGGTCCTGGACCGCGCCGTCGGTCTTGAGATAGAGGAACAAGGCGCCGTGGACCGCGAACAGCGCCACCGACAGGAGTCCCACGAGCACCTGATACGGACCGAGCAGGTCGAACAACGATCCGCGGAACACCCCGGCGTGATCGAGCGGCACACCCATGATCCCATTGCCGACCGCCACGCCGAACAGCGCGGTGGCACCCAGGCTCGACACGAAGAAGGCCCAGTCCCACGCCCGCCGCCACCCGGCGCTCGTCAGCTTGCCGCGGAACTCGAGACTCACCGCGCGGAAGATGAGCGCGAACAACAGCAACACGAACGCGAGGTAGAACCCGGAGAAGATCGTGGCGTACGCTTCGGGGAACATGGCGAACAAGGCTCCACCGAAGGTGACGAGCCACACCTCGTTACCGTCCCACAGCGGGCCGATGGCGTTGACGAACAGCCGGCGCTCGCGGTCGTCCTTTGCCAGCGGATGCAGGATCCCGACGCCGAGGTCGAAGCCGTCGAGGATGGCGTAGCCCACGAGCAGCGCGGCCATGAGCACGAACCAGATGACGTGGAGGGTCATGACTCCTCCGCTCGCAAGCCGGTCATCGAAGCGCGATGACCGACCAGTCCTCCGGCGGCGCCGGCCAGGTCGTCAGTTCCGTGTTCGTGCGGCGGCTCGGGCCCGGTCTGGATCTTGTGGTTCAACACGACGAGCCACAACGCGCCGAGCAGAAGATAGATCACGCCGAAGAGCGCAATAGAGCCCAGGACCTGCGGACCGCTCACGGCCTCGCTCACCGCGTCGGCCGTCTTGAGGCCGGCCGTGACCTGGCGGGTCGTGCCGTCCGGGGCCGTGACGGTCGCCGTTTCGTAGCGGACGTAGCCGTCGGCGTCGAGCGCGGGCTCCCCGTCCGCGCCCCGGACGACCGGTGGCTGCACGACCCAGGGCTGACGGCCGACCTCGGCGGCTGCCCAGCCAGCCTGGTTGGCGACCATCGCGCCGACCACCGCGAACACGAACACCCAGAGCAGCCAGCGCGTCTCGAACAGGCGACCGCGCCGGTGGAGGATCGCCGCGAGGAGGGTAAGCGCAATGAATCCAACGCCGAGCCCGATCATCACCCGGTAGGAAAGGAACGGGATCAGGACAGGTGGGCGGTCTTCCGGACGAATGCGATCGAGGCCGAGCACCGGGGTCGAGAAGTCGTCGTACAGCAGAAAGCTCAAGCCGCCGGGAATGGCGACGTTGCCGCGAATGACACCGGCCTGTTCGTCGGGCAGGCCGAAGATCGAGAGGTCACCTCTACCCGTGGTGAAGTGCGCTTCGAAGGCGGCGAGCTTGGCGGGCTGATAGTGGTAGACGTTGCGTCCCTGCTGGTGCCCGCTCAGCAGTATGGCGACGCTCGAGACCGTGCCCAGCAGCAATGCTCCCGAGAAGGAACGTCGCGCAAAGGCCTCGTGGCGTCGTTTGAGCAGGTACCATGCGCTGATGCTCATGATGAAGAAGGCGCCCAGCACGAACGCCGCGAGCCAGACGTGCACGAGCCGCTGCACGGTCGAGGGATTGAACACCAGCGCCCAGAAGCTGGTGATCTCCGCGCGCAGCAGGTCGGCACCGCCGCGTCCAACGGCTACGATGTGATGGCCGGCGGGAGTCTGCTGCCAGCTGTTGGCCACGACGATCCAGATGGACGAGAAGATCGATCCCAGGGACACCATCAGCGTCGAGAAGAAGTGCATGCGCGGGCCCACGCGATCCCACCCGAACACCAGCACCGCGAGAAAGCCCGACTCGAGGAAGAACGCGAAGATCCCCTCGGCCGCGAGCGCCGACCCGAACACGTCCCCCACGAAGCGCGAGTACACGGCCCAGTTGGTGCCGAACTCGAACTCCAT
>CAYWNR010000236.1:0-6126 GCA_964459705.1 uncultured Gemmatimonadaceae bacterium
GGCTGGTCGGCCGGACCCGCCGACCAGAGCACGAACCCGCCTGGGCTCGGCCGCACCGCACGGTGGTCGTTCTGGCGAAGCGGGAGGAAGTGTCTGGCATTGAAGGAAAACACCGCGTCCACCGCGTCCCGGGTCGAATTCACGAAGCGGTACTCGAGCGCCGCGACCGGGAGACTGGAGCTGTCGGCATCGCCCGGCACGAACGGGCTCCACCCGGTGATCGTCACCGTGAGCGGGACCTCGTCGTCGGTGAGGGACGCCGTTCCAAAGGGGAAGCGCGCCTTGAAGCGTGCCTGGTCGAAGCGTGGCAGGCCGTAGGACGCGCCCGCGTCACCGTTGGCCGAGCCTCGCGCGCCGTAGACTTTCCAGCCGGGAACGGGGCCTTCGAGCACGCGCGCGACCGCGCGCGGCGCCTTTACGGCGATGGCCGCGAACACGCACGGCTCGTTGAAGACTTCGGGATGATTGCGGAGAGAGACGTGCGACAGAGCGCCGGTGCCCTCGAGGCAGATCATGCCGGCGCCGATTCCGCCCATCGGAAAGGCGACCCGGTTGAGCCGGGCGCCGTCGTACTCGTCATCGTAGGCGACGCGCGGGACGCGTGTGCCCCTCGGGCCGGGGTCGTCCAGGGTGGCTGGTGCCGGCGGCCGCGCGCCGATGCCGGCGGTACCGAGCGCGCCGAGCGTGGTTGCGGAGCGACGCAGGAACTCGCGTCGTGGAACGGCGGGATCGTCCATGTCCTCACCTCCCTCTCTAGTCCTCACCCCCTGTCCCCCTCTCCCTTCGGGAGAGGGGGAACTACTCGTCGCTCTCCGTCCTCGTTCGTGGCGAAGATGACCCGCCAAACACGGCGCTGCAAGGTCACTTGAAATGGCGCGACACTCCACGAGGCGGTCGCCCGCCTCCCCTACAACCCTCGACCCAGGTCGTGCAGCGGTGGGTCCCGGAGTACGCGGCAGTGAGCGGTGCCCGAGTTGCCAGGTCTCCATACTCGCGAACTGCAGCGGACGGAGGGACCCACCGCTGTGCGACCCGCCGGGCCCATGAGACAGCGTGCGCGTAAGTACGGGTCGGCCGATTGGTCACCACTCCCGGCGCGACGGACCGCGTGCCATGTTTCGCTCGCCGTCCTACCGGCTTTCGGATCCCGAGGCACCTGGAGGTTTCGATGTTCGCTCGTGGCTTCTTCAAGACGCTCCTCACTCTGGCGTTCGCCACACTGGTGGTACAGCCAGCGGCGGCGCAGACCAAGATGCTTCGCACCCCGACCGTGAGCAGTACGCAGATCGCCCTTGCGTACGCCAACAACATCTGGATCGCCGACCGCGCGGGCGGGATGGCGCGCCGGCTGACGAGCTTTCAGGGTCTGACGGCGAACCCCCATTTCTCGCCTGACGGCAAGTGGGTGGCGTTCACCGCCGAGTACGGCGGCAACCTGGATGTCTATGTCGTGCCGGCGGAGGGCGGGGAGCCCACGCGCTTGACCTGGCATCCCTCCCCGGATCTCGTGCAGGGGTGGACGCCCGATGGGAAGAACGTCCTGTTTTCCTCGGGGCGCGCCACCTGGGCGCCGAGCGCCGCGCCGCGGTTCTGGACGGTGCCCGCACAGGGGGGCGTCGCGGAGCCGATGGCCCTTCCGCGCGGCTATCAGGGAAAGATCTCTCCGGATGGGAAGCGCATTGCCTACCGGATGAACAACTCGTGGGACGACGAGCGGCGGAACTACCGGGGCGGACAGAATCGCCCGATCTGGATCGTCGATCTGCAGAACTACGACCTCGTGTCTCCCTCCTGGACGGATTCCAAGGACATCGACCCGGTCTGGGTGGGTGACGTCGTCTACTTCCTGTCGGACCGCGACGGGGTGTCCAACGTCTGGTCGTACGACTTGAATACCAAACAAACGGTTCAGGTGACGAAGTTCACCGACTTCGACGTGAAGGCCATGGATGCGGGCGCGGGCGCGATCGTGTTCGAGCAGGCCTTCCAGGTCCACGAGCTGGATCCCAAGACGGGACGCGAGCGCATCGTGCCGATCACGGCCATCGGTGACTTCCCGTGGATGATGTCTCGTTGGGAGGACGTCACCAACCGGATGACCAACATCGCCCTGTCCCCGACGGGGAAGCGGGTGGTCGTGGAAGCGCGGGGGGAGATCTTCACGATCCCGGCGGACAAGGGCAACGTGCGGAACCTCACCAATTCGAGCGGCTCGGCCGAGCGCGACCCGGCGTGGTCGCCGGACGGGAAGTGGGTTTCGTACTTCAGCGACAAGTCAGGCGAGTACCAGCTCGTGGTCGAGGCGCAGGACGGCATCACCCCGCCGCGCACGATCACCCTCGATCATCCGAAGCACTACTACATGCCGTCGTGGTCGCCCGACTCGAAGAAGCTCGTCTACACGGATACCGATCTGAAGGTGTGGGTCCTGGACGTGGCGACGGGGAAGGCCAAGGTCGTCGGGACCGATCCGTGGATGGTGCCGGTGCGGACGTTGAACCCGGTGTGGAGCCCCGATTCCAAATGGGTGGCGTACTCCAGCCGTTTGCGGTCGCTCTATCACGCCATTTTCGTGAGCAACGTGGAGACGGGGGAGACGAAGCAGATCACCGATGGATTGGCCGACGCGGTATGGCCCGCGTGGGATGCGAGCGGCAAGTATCTCTGGTTCCTGGCCTCCACGGACTTCGGCTTGAGCTCGCAGTGGCTCGACATGACGTCGTACGATCACAACGAGACATTCGGACTGTATCTCACCGTGTTGAAGGCGGGCGAGCCGTCGCCGCTCCTTCCCGAGAGCGATGAGGACGAGGGGGTCTCAGCGGGCCGCCGGGCCGCCGGGCCGGCGGGCCGTGGTGAGGGTATGGGGGCATCGGACAGCGCTGCCGGGGGGGCGATGGGACGGCGGGGTCCGCAGGCGCCGGTGACGGTCGCCATCGATTTCGACGGACTCGCGCAGCGGACGCTCGCGGTGAGCGGCGTCCCCGTTCGCCAGTACACGCGGCTCACCGCCGGGGCGGCGGGTACGGTGTTCTACATCGAGGCCACCGGTGGTGGCGGGCGCTTCGGGGGGGGCGGCACACTGCATCGCTACCGCCTGAGCGATCGTCGAGTGCAGCAATTCGCGACCGGCGTCGCGACGTTCGCGGTGAGCGGGGACGGGCACAAGCTCCTCTACCGTGCCGGGGGTGGCGGCGGCTTCGGCGGGCGCGGCGGCGCCGCGCGTGGTGGCAGTGGGCCGAGTCTCTTCCTGGTGGATGCGGACCGCAATCCGCCGCAGGCGGGGCAGGGCCGGCTCAGCGCCACGCTGGTGATGCACCTCGATCCGAAGGCCGAGTTCGCGCAGATCTTCAATGAAGGCTGGCGGAACCAGCGGGATTACCTGTACGTGCCGAACATGCACGGGACGGACTGGGCGAAGGACAAGCAGATGTACGGCCAGTTCCTTCCGTATGTGATGCACCGCGCCGATCTCAACTACCTGCTCGACAACATGGGCGCCGAGATCGCGATCGGGCACTCGTACGTGCGAGGCGGCGACATGCCCGAGGTTCCCCAGACGCGGGCCGGCCTGCTGGGGGCGGACTTCACGATCGATGGCGGCCGCTATCGCATTGCCCGCATCTACGATGCGGAGAGCTGGAATCCGGAGTTGCGCGCGCCGCTCGCCGAGCCGGGTGTGGATGTGCGCGTCGGAGACTACATCCTGGCCATCAACGGCGTGAACCTCCAGGCGCCGGATAACATCTATCGGTTGCTCGACGGCACGGTGGAGCAGCAGACCGTCCTGACCGTGAACGCTCGGCCGACCACGGACGGCGCGCGAACGGTGACGGTGGTCCCGGTGCGCAGTGAGCAGGGCTTGCGCACCCGCGCGTGGGTGGAGAGCAACCGCCACCTCGTGGATTCGCTCTCCGGCGGGAAGCTCGCGTACGTCCACCTGCCGAATACCGGGCAGCCGGGCTACACGAGCTTCAACCGATACTACTTCGCGCAGCAGGACAAACAGGGCGCGATCATCGACGAGCGGTTCAACGGCGGCGGATCCGCGGCGGACTACATCATCGACGTGCTACAGCGCACCTTCGACGGCTACTTCAACAACGTGGCCGATGACCGGTATCCGTTTACCAGCCCGGCGGCGGGCATTTGGGGCCCGAAGGTCATGATCACCAATGAAATGGCCGGCTCGGGCGGCGACCTCATGCCCTACATGTTCCGCTACCGGAAGATCGGGCTGCTCGTGGGCAAGCGGACCTGGGGCGGGCTCGTGCATACCGCCGACACGCCGCCCTTCATCGACGGCGGCTCGATGATCGCGCCGCGCGGGGGGTTCTTCTCGCGGGATGGCAAGTGGGCCGTGGAGAACGAAGGAGTGGCGCCCGACGTCGACGTCGAGAACTGGCCCAAGGACGTGATCGCGGGTCACGATCCACAGTTAGAACGCGCGGTCCAGGAAGCGCTCCGGCTATTGAAGGAACATCCGGTGAATCGGATGACGACGGAGCCGCCGCCGCCGACATGGGGGAGGCGCCGGCGCTAACCCGAGGCACGTGCGCGGCATCTTGACGTCCCGCGTTTCCTTGGCGGCGCTGATGCGTACCGAGGGAACGCGGGGCGCGTCGCTGGTGGACCCGCCTACCATGCGACACCGGGTCCGGCAGGTGAGGTGTTCCTGCACGACCAGGTCGCGCGGGCGTGACGGACCTTCGCCGGTAGGTCCACGGAGGGTGCCGGAACCCCCACCCAGACGATAGGGGTACTATCCCCGATCGTTCTCACACGCCCGCCACGTGCGGTCCTTACACACGAGGTGCATCATGCGGTTTCTCACCGTCTCGCCTCTGCTCCTTGCCGGCCTGGTGCTGGGGTCCCCCGCGCAGGGCCAGACGCGGGACGAGCTGGCGGGTCAGGTTCGGGATGCGGAACGGGCGTTCGCCAACACCATGGCCACGCGGGACCACGCGGCGTTCGCCACCTACGTGGCGGACGAGGCGGTGTTCTTCGGTCAGCAGGCCCTGCGCGGGAAGGCGGCGGTGGTCGCGGCCTGGAAGGCGTTCTTTGACGGTCCGACGGCTCCGTTCTCCTGGGAGCCGGAGACCGTGGAGGTGCTCGATTCCGGCACGCTCGCGCTCAGCAGCGGCCCGGTGCGCGATCCCGACGGCAAGCGCGTCGGCACGTTCAATTCGATCTGGCGCCGCGAGGCGGACGGCCACTGGCGGGTCGTGTTCGACAAGGGCTGTCCGGAGTGCACGTGCGAGAAGACGCCCCAGGGATCTGCGCAAGTCCGGTGAGAAGGAACACCGGCCCTGCGTAGTGGGCGAGTTCACTCGCGGATCCCGCGCCGTACGAAGGCCCCGAATGCCGACAATGTTTCCCCTATTTCCCGCCTGGACCGGCGGATAGGTTTCCGAACGACGCCGTTCTCGGGACGTAGTCGCACCGAGGATGGTGCCAACCAACCGCAGTGGATATCGCGCGTCGCACGCGTTCGTGGGTGGTGTGGATGGCGGTGGTGGTGCGAGAGCATCAACGGAACGAACGTGGGGTGTGGTGGCCCCATCGGCTCTCGAAGGCGACCGGTCGTCGCCGGGGTCCGAGGTAGGCGCTCATGCAAATCATCTGTGTGTCGAGAGGCTCGCTGTCGCGCGGGAAGGAGCTGGCGCAGCTCCTCGCGCAGAAGCTGGATTACCCGCTCCTCAGCCGCGAGGACTTGATCGAGGCGGCCATCAAGGAGGGCATTCAGGTCGGCAAGCTCGAGACCAGCATGATGAAGCCCCGCGCATTCTCGGAGCGACTCGCTCGGGAGCGCGACCACTATCTCGCCTTCAGTACCTCCTATCTCTGTAGCAAGATCCTGGAAGGGCCCCTCGTCTATCACGGACGGACGGGGCATCTCCTGCTCCAAGGCGTGGGGAACCTGCTGCGCGTCCGCGTGCTGGCCGACCCGGAGTATCGGATCGCCGCCGCCATGCGAAGTCTCGGCGTCGACCGAGACAAGGCACACCGGTACCTGGAGCAGGTGGAAGAGGACCGTCGGAACTGGGCGCGGTTCATGTACGGGGTGTCGTGGGAGGACGCGTCGCAGTACGACGTGATCGTCAACGTCGAGCAGATGAACGTGGC
>CAYWNR010000237.1:0-2215 GCA_964459705.1 uncultured Gemmatimonadaceae bacterium
ACGTTGAACGGGATACCGTTCGCGGAATGCCACGTGAGCTTCTGCGTGCTGAATCCGAGGATCCCCGCGTGCGCCAGAATACTCGGCAGCGAGGCGGGGAAGCCGAAGCAGTCGGGTAACATGTACTCGGCACTGGTCTTCCCGAACTCGTCGAGGAAGTATCGACTGCCGTACAGCAACTGGCGGAGGAATGATTCCGCGGATGGCACGTTGACGTCGTTCTCCTCCATCGAGGAGCCCGACGGGAACCAGCGGCCCGCCGCGACGTACGCCTTGACCCTGGCGTAGTCGTCCGGATAGTACTCCTTCATCATCCGGTAGCGGTTGGCGCCGCTGAAGTTGAAGATGTAGTCGGGATACTTGTCGAACAGCGCGAAGTTCCGGCGCATGGTGTTCGGCAAGAACTCCCCGATAGTCTGCGGGTACTCCCAGCGCCATTGCGTGTCGAGGTGCGCGTACCCGACCACGTAGAGCATCGGCGCGCGCGTAGAGTCGGAGCCGGCGGGTGGCGCGGTCTGGCCGCGCGCGCCCACCGGTACCGCCAGACTGGCGAGAACCGCCACGATAGATCCCCTCAACATCCCACCCTCCCGATTGGCGATTGACGATTGGCGATTAGCGATTGGCGATTAGCGATTGGCGATTGGCCTTTCGCAATCACGCCCAAATCGCGGATCGCCAATCGCCAATCGCTAATCGCCAATGCCTCAGCGTCCTCCGTCCGCGGCCTGTGGCCGCATCTCGCGCAGCATGCGCATGGCCTCGTCGATCGCGGCCTGCAGCTCGCGGTCGACACCCTTGATCTCATCTGTCGGCGTGTTCTTCACCCACACATCCGGCGGCACGCCGTAGTTCTCAAGGTTCACACCGAAGTTGTGAGGCTTCGTGGGATCGTACGCGACCACCAAGGAGCCCGGCGTGCGAATGGTGCCGCCGTTGATGAGCGTGTAGCTCCCCGTCGCGATCACCATGGCGGACGTCGGGTTCCCGACGATGCGGCCGAGGCCCAGATCCCGGAATCCCTTGGGGGTGACCTCGGCGTCCGAGGCGGAACGCCAGTTGATCATCATCACCTTGGGACCCACGATGGCCTGGCGCGGCCGCCGTCCCCACGTAGGCACACCGTAGCGGTTGTTCCAGTACTCGTACGGCCGTCGTTCGAGAATGTCGAGCAGTTCCTGGTCGGTGTTCCCGCCGCCGTTGAACCGGATATCGATGATGGCACCCTTCTTGTTCCAGTACTGATCGATCTCGTTCTCGAACTGGGTGAGCGACGGTTGGTTCATTCCGCGGATGTGGAGGTACGCGATCTGCCCGTTGGTGGCCTTGTCGACGATGTCCCGATTGTGTGCCACCCACTCCTGGTACTTGATGTCGTTGAGCGACGTCACGCTGGCGATGCGGACGACCTTGGCGTTCGCGCCATCCGGCGTCTTGGCGTACTTGACGGGCACGTAGTCATTCAGCGTCGTGCTCAGGATCTTCCAGTAGTTGTCACCCGCTTTCAGGTCTTGGCCATCGATCGCCAGGATGTAGTCGCCTTCCTTGAGGTCGATCCACTCCTTGTCCGCGGGCCCGTCGCGATAGACGTGCGACACGCGGTACTTCCCGTTCGCGGGCTCCATCTCGAAGCCGAGGTAGTGGGTCTGGTAGACGCGCGGCATGGTACGGGTTGAAGGGCCGCGCACGCCGACGTGCGACGCGTTGATCTCGCCGATCATCGCGTTCGCGAGGTCGTACACGTCCTCGTTACTGCCGACGTCCGTGAGCAGCGGCTCGTAGCGGGCGCGGATGGCCTTCCAGTCGTGGTCGTGCATGGCCGGGTCGTAGAAGCGGTACTTCATGACCCGCCACGATTCGTCGAAGATCTGCTTCCATTCCGCGCGACGGTCGACGCGTATCGCGAAGGAGAACCGCACGGGCGTGGGCCGGGGCGCGGCGCCGCCAATGGCCATGCGCTGGATCTGGAAGCCGCGACCGCCGCCGCCCGGACCGCGCGGGGTCTCGCCGTCACTAGACGGACGGGCGGCGGCGCGGAAGAAAATCGTCTGGCGGTCCGCCGTCGGCACCATGCCGCCGAACGATCCCTCCACCACACGGCGGCGATCTCGTCCGTCGATTCCCACGGAGAACAGCCCGGTCTGGCCGGTGGCCCCGGCGGCGGCGCCGCCGCGACCGAACCCGAACCGCCCGAAGCCGCCGCCGACCGCGAAGT
>CAYWNR010000237.1:2315-6124 GCA_964459705.1 uncultured Gemmatimonadaceae bacterium
GCGGCGCCGCCGCGACCGAACCCGAACCGCCCGAAGCCGCCGCCGACCGCGAAGTACACCGTGCGGCCGTCGCGGGAGATGAAGAATGTCGACGCGCCCGGCGTGCCGCGGGTCAACTGGATCGTGCGCCGGTCGATGTCGACCGTATCGACCTGCGTCGCCGCCGCCGTGGGCTCATCGGCCGCCTCTGTGCCGCGCTCGCCGCCGGCGCCGCGTCCGAATCCGCCCCGGGGCCGCGCGGGTCGGGTGCGCTCGCGGACCAACGGATCGTTGGGATCTTCCGTCAACCGGCTGAGCGACACGGCGAAGAGCTGACCGGTGCCGCCGTCCCGGTTGGACGAGAAGACAAGCGTCTTCCCGTCTGGCGTGAGGGCGCCCCCGAACTCGGTGAACGGGCTAGGCGTGAGGTCGTACTCCGCGCGCGCCTTGAGATCGTAGAGGTAGACGTCGGCATTCTGGTCGGCGTCACGCCGGCTGTACAGGAGCCAGTTCCCGTCCGGTGCGTACTGCAGGAGGTTGTACCCGCCCGCGGGATTGTGGGCGACCTCGCGGGGGGATCCTCCGGAGACCGCGACTTCGTAAATCCGGTTGTTGCCCACGTAGGCCAGCTTCTGCGAGTTGGGCGCCCACGTGATGTCGGACTTCTCGGATTCCTGCTGACTCAATCTCCGGCGCTCACCGGTCGCGAGGTCGAACAGCCACACTTCTTGATCCCCGCTCTCGTCGGACGTATACGCGATGTGCTTCCCGTCGGGCGAGTAGATCTCGTTCTGATCCCGCCACGGGGAATTGGTCACCTGGGTCATCTCGCCGACGCCATCCTCGGTCGGCACGATCATGACCTCGCCGTGGACGTCCACGGCCAGGTGATTGCCATCCGGCGCCACCGCAAATCCCTCGGCCTGGTTGTTGGCGTCGATGACCTCGACGTCGGGCTCCTTCGGATCGAACGCGAGCGTGATGGTGAGCTTCCGCGGCTTGCCGTTCGGGACGTCGACCGTCCAGAGATCGAAGTCGTTCTGATAGATGATGCGGCGCCCATCCGGCGAGATGGCCGGGTAGAACACCCCACCCGACTTGTGGGTCGTCACCTGCTGGGGCGCGCCACCGGTGGGCGCGATGCGCCAGAGGTTGAAGGTCCCGTCGCGCTCGGACGAGTAGTAGATCATGCCGTCCGCGCCCCACATGGGATAGAGGTCATTCACCGCGGTCTTGTACGCCTGCATGTTCGTATCGGTGATCTCCGTCGCGACCCCAGTCTTGACGTTCAGCACCGAGATGTCGCCACTCCGGGGGCCGCGGTATTCCTTGCGCCAGGTGGGTGGGAGCACGCGGTTGAACGCCACCATCTGTCCGTCCTGGCGCTCCATGCCGACTAGCGCCGTCGCCATCCCCAGCGGAGTGGGCGGTCCGCCATCGAGGGGAACCACGTACAGTGGGGAACCCCACGGGTCGGGTCCGCGATTGCTCGCGATCACGATCCCTTTCCCGTCCGGGCTCCAGTACTGCACCTGGTCGTTCCCCGAGAACCACGTCAGCTGGCGCGGCTCACCACCGGTGGCGGGTATCACGAACACATCGTCGTTGCCGAGGCGATCGCTCGTGAACGCAATCCACTTGCCGTCGGGCGAAAAGCGCGGCCCAAAGTCCTGGCCGACATTCGCGGTGAGGCGACGCGCGTTCGCGCCGGTCGAGTCCGCGACCCAGATATCGTCGTGATAGGTGAAGGCGATCCGCCCGTCGTTGGCGACGTGTGCATAGCGCGCGAACTTGATCGGTGCGGGCGCCTGTGGCGTGGGCGCCGCCACGGCGAGCATGCCGAAGCACGCCACGCCGAGCAGGACGCGGGCGGGATGGGAATGGCGATGCATCATGATGGGCCTCCGCGCTCGATGCGCGCAGTGTTTCCCCACGTGGCGGGACCGCCGGGACGCGGGGGAGAGAATGGAACGTTGTATTCTGGCGCCGCGTCCCGCGGTTGGCCAGGGCGCCCGCCCGCGCTAGCTTGGACGCGCGTCATGACCCGCAGCCATCTGCTCAATCGCGACCAGGCCCGGCACCTGGAAGCCACGCTCGCCGTTTTGACCGGCGACCTGGACGCGCTCCGCGCCATGGTCCGCGGGCAATCGTGGGGTGCCGAGGCCGACCGAGAGCTCGCGGCGCTCGAAGCGGAGATCACGAACCTGCTGGGAGCGCTGGGGATCGCGAACCGGGCGCGACGCACGTCGCCCGCGCAGCAGCTGGCCGCCGTGTGTGGCGTGTGGCGTGCCCGTCTGCCCGAGCTCCGCGCGGGAACGCTCAAGGCCTACGGCACCGTGCACACGGACCTCCCCGGCGTGCTCGATCCCCACGTCGAGCGATTGTTGGAGCACCTCGAGCGACTCGCCGCAGCGAGTCGCCGGGCGGAGCTGGAGTAGAAGCGGGCGGCGATTCGGATGGCTGGTCCGTCGCTCAAGCGACGACTCGGCTCATGTCGCTGAAGCGACGACGGAGTTGTCTAGCCGCCTAGCCGCCTGACCGCCTAGCCGCCTCTTCAGACGGGCCAATCCCTGAGAATCCGCTCGGTTTCCTCGGAGTGCCCGCTCTCGTCCCGCACCATGTCCTCGAGCTGCACCGCGAGCCCCTTGTCGCCTAGGGCCTCCGCCGCCTTGGCCCGCTTGGTGTAGTCCTTCACCGCCCGCCGCTCGGCCGCGAGCACGGCTTCCAGCATCGCGCGGTTCGTCGTGGCTGGCGGCACGGGACGCGGCGTGGTGGTCGGCTCGCCGCCGAGCGCCACGATCTTGTTGGCCAGGAACTGGGCATGCAGTTGCTCGTCCGCCACCTCGGTGAGGAAGAACTGCGACAGCTGCGGCCGGTACGGGCCCGTCACCTTGGCGGCATACGTGAGATACTGGATGATCGCGCCCAGCTCGCCGGCGAGATCTTCATTGAGACCTTTGATGATCTGCTTCTTATCCATGGTGCCCTCCTCGTTGCTCGGAGAGCATAACAGCGGGTGCGTGAAGGGGAGATGAGATCGTGGTGAGGGGCGAGACGCGACGCCGCGCGGGCGTTCCGCGGGATACACCCGCGGCTCGGCTTCTTCCGCTGAAGCGGATATCAAACGCCGGTTCACCCGGCAGCGCCGAGTGGCGGCTTCACGCCGCCGATCACGCCCGCGCCGATGCTCTCTTGGGAGACCCTGGCTCAGGGAATCCCGGCCCTCGCCTTGGCCCTCTCGATCACCGCGGTCATTTGCGTCCGATACGTCGTGAACGTGTCGTCCACGACATTGAGCGTGGGAATCGTGTCGTCGCGCAACGACAACGTTGCTTCGTCCCATCGGCCGAACCCGGACTCGTGCACGCCGCTGCTGCCACGTCCTGGCGCGGGATGGCTCAGGTGACTGAAGAAGCGGGCATACTTCCGCGCGGCGCGCGAGTTGGATGCGTGATACAGTGGGATGAACCCCAGGAGCGCGTCATACACCATCTCGCCGCAGACTAGCACGTTGGGGTATTGGCTCCGGAGGTCCGCCACCATCCGTCGCGCGCCTTCGTGCATGTCGGCCTGCGGGTTGTTCACCCAGCCGCCGATGATGTCGAGGAAGTACGCGTCCACGCCGTAGCGGTCGATGGTATCGGCGATGCGCTCGGTGAGCAGGTTCCGCCAGGAGTCCACGCCCAGGTTCATGTAGGAAAGCCAGCCCTCCTGGTGCCGGTCGTTGTCCCAGTCCACCCAATTCGTGTCGAACCGGTCGCCGTCGATTTTGTAGGTGGCCGCGTCCGCCACGCGCTGGAAGAGCGGCTGGCGCCGGTTGGCGACGTTGG
>CAYWNR010000238.1:0-6118 GCA_964459705.1 uncultured Gemmatimonadaceae bacterium
CCGTCCGTGAGCCGGATCGACGCGACGGCGTTGTGTAACTCGTACTCCGTCGGACCCTCGACGACGCCGATAGTCAGGATCGGCTTCGGTTGGAGCGTGAGGACGGGGACGGGCGACGCCGTGTCAGCGGGCGGTGGAGAGCCGCTGCAGGCTGAGGCCACCGCGCACAAGACGATGCTCCAAAGGTGTCGAAGCCCCCGTTGGGTTATCATGGATCTCCCTTCGACATGAGGGCAGCCAGCACGAGGGGAGTCGAAACGGCGGCATCCCCGGAGAAACCGGACCGCCCAACAAGTGTATTACTCTACTAATACAGTTGTCGCAGGGACGCCACCCTGTCAAGAGCGGGTTGCGACGTGGCTGCCTCAGAGCGGGAGGTTAGGGCGCGACGAGGACCCGCGGCGTGTCAGCGCGTCGAAGGCGCGCGGTCGGGGCCGCCGGGGCGGGGCCGGCATCGACGAGCCGCTTGTTCGCCGGATCCACGCGCAAGTTCAGTCCTTCCAGCGAGCGGGCGCCCAGCAGGACCAGATCGCCCGGCTCGCCGAAGACCACATCATCGGTGGCCCGCTTCCCCTCCGTATGGACAAAGGCGGGTCCGGTCCAGCGCTCCAGGACCGTCCCGTCAGCCTGGCGAAAGCGCCGGCGGCTGAACCGTTCGATGCCGAGCGACTCGAGCACGTCGGCCGGAATCCAGGAGAGCTCGGCACCCGTGTCCACGAGGACGGCCCCGAGGGCCCGCCTCTCCCCCGGGCGCAGAGGGTTCTCGATCTCGATATCGATACGGAAGGTCCCCATGTCGTCGGACATCGTAGCTCCTCGATCCTCGCCGAGTAGTACCACGGGTTTGCGCCTCGTGTCAATCAGTCGCGGGCAAGCCGTTCACCGCCGCCAGGGTCGCGAGAGCACACACGCGTTGATCCCACCGATCCCCATCGAGAGCTTGCCGGCGACGCCCGACGGCGCGGCTACGGCGCGGTCGAACACGAACAGGTCGTGGACCCGCGCGATCTCGGGGTGGAGGTCACCCGCCGACAGCGGGGTGGGGAACAGCTTCCCCCGCTCGTAGCCCAGGTACTGGGCGGTCAGCTCCCACCCGCCGCCGCCCGACATGCCGTGCCCGAACGTGCCTTTGCGGGCCGTCACCAACACGGAGGCCGGCAACACATCACGCAAGTTCTCGACCTCGAGGTAGTCGCCGGGCGTGGCGGTCGCGTGCAGGTCCCAGGTGCCGACGTCGCCGGGCGCTGCCTGCGCCTCGGCCAGTGCCTGCCGGATGGCGACGAGCGGCCCGTCTTTGCTCGGGGTGATGATGTGGTGTGCATCCGAGGACATGCCGACCGACACGGGCTCCAGACCGAGTGGCCGATAGCCCTTGGCGGTGAAGTAATCGTAGTCCCCGACAATCCATACCACCGAGCCGCCCGCGACGTGCGTGCCGCGCAACCCGTGCAGCGGCCGCGACACGCCGCCGTCGGCGGAGATCACGCGTGCCTGGTAGAAGGCACCGACGATCAGCGGGTGCGGTGGGGGATCCGTCGCGCCCACCACCACGGCGCGCGCCTCACCACGCCGAATGCTGTCCATGGCGAGCTTCAGGGCCAGGCCGAAGGTGGAGCACGCACCGACCGGCGCGAAGGAGAGCCCGGTGATGTTGCCGAGCATGGAGATCTGGGAGGCCGGCGTGCTGTGGATGTTCCAGAGCACGTTGGCGCTGACACACTTCCAGGGCGGCGGCGGCGCGCCCCACTCCCGCTCCAGCCGTTCGGTGCGGCGTGATTTTTCCTTCATGACGCGCATCTTCCCGACTTCGATTTCGCCCTCGACGTTGAGCGACTCGATGTCGCGCAGCTGCGCGAGATACTCGTGCAGGCCCGGCGCCTTCGCCGCCCAGTAGTGCCACCACCCGTCCTCCGCCTGGTCGCGCGAATCGGGGGGGGCGTGCTCGGGCGACGGTGGCGCATCCGGCAGCATGCCGCGGTCGCCAGCGAGGTACGCGACCAGCGCCGGGTTGCGGCTCGGATCCGCCCAGAAGCGATCCCACCGGCGTTGGGCGTGGTACAGCTCGAGCGTGGCGTCGTGCATGGTGCCGACGGCGCCGAGCCCGACGCCGACGTAGATGTGCGCGGCGGTGCCGAGCGCTGTGAGGTCGCGTTCGATCCCCGGATTCTGGCCCAGCGCCTGGATGAACGAGCCGATGGCATACAGCGTCGGGTAGTCCATCTTGTCCACGAGCTGGCGGAATCGCGCCGGCGGGAAGCGCGCGGCGATCCACTCGCGATAGCGCTCGAAGTCGAACTCGGGTTCGCCCACGAGGAACGCGTCGGGTCCGAAGCCGTTGAACGGCTCGAGCCAGCTCTCGGCCGACTCGAGCTGGCGGGCGAACGTCTCGATGTCCGGAGACTTGGGGGCGACGATCCCCCATCCGAAAACGCCGATGCGAGTCACTGGGAGAGGGCGCCGGTAAGAGTCATGATCCATCGTGCTGGGGTTTCGGCGGCGACCCGGTGGAGGGCCGGCGACGCGGCAACAACGTACGGGCCGAATGGGCCCGGCGTCAATTAGGGAATCTCTACACAAGTCCGCGAGCAGGGAGGTGGCGCCGCCACGCCGCGAGTGAACTCGCGGCTCGGCGCCTGCCGGTAAACCGGCGTCCGGTGGCCGCTTTCAGCGGCTGTTGCCGAGTGGCGAGTTCACTCGCCGACCACGCGCGAGCCGGAAGGCCCGGTCCCTGCACTTGCGCCGAGCGTCCTTAGTGGGGTGTGGAGGAGCCGGACACTTCCTCAGGTGAGTGGTGTGGGCTCCGCGCCATCCTCTTCGTCGGGCGGCGGTTCCCCCGAGTCGTCCTGTTCCTCGATCTGCTGATACTCGACTTGCTGGAGATGCGCCGCGCTGGGATTGAAGATCGAGTGCAGCGTCAGGGCATGGAAGGCGGCGCCGCTCCGGCTGAGCCCGCGACGCCGATAGTTGATCCACCCTTTCCGCTCCCAATGGAGCAGCAAACGGTCGAGGAGGGCCAGCCCAACGAGGATACCCAGTGCCCAGAGGAGCTTGGTCAACATCTCACACGTCTGGAGCGCGAGCCGTGAGCAACGGTCCCACCGCCGCGTTCCTTACCACCACATCCACCTCGGCGTCACGTTGGGCTCGAAGCGGAACAGCGTCGGGAGCGTCGTGTCCACCACGACGTCCACCCACCCGATGTCCGGCGAGCCGAACGTCTCCAGGCGCTGCACGTTCGGCACCTGGGCGCCCGTGGCAAAGTCGACGAGCGGCCGGTCGATGGTGTAGGTGTGGTCATCCCCGTGGACGAGGAGCACCGGCCGCGCGAACCGCGTCGCCTCGTCCGCAAGCGCCGCGTGGAGCGGCGCAAAGGCCTGTCGCTCCCGCACGGATCCGAGGCCGAACGTCTCCGCATGAAAGGCCAGCACGACCGCGCGCGCGTTGCTGTCGCGTGCCGCGGCGAAAGCCGCGCGGAGCCAGGCCACGGCGGCGGCGGTTCGGCGCCGCACCTCGTCGTCGTGCGCCGCGGTTCGGTTCGGGAAGGACATCCCGCCGTTCGCGCCGCCCACGACGTGCAGCGTTGCGAACACGATCCCTCCCGCGAACCAGCGCGCGTGCTCCACGAACTCCGCGTAGACGGAGTCGGTTCCCTGGGTCTCCAGCGCGAGGTGCACGCCGCCGAGACTCTGGGTGGGCTGACGGAAGAAGATCCGCCGGAGAAGCGCGAGGCGGTCGAGCGGGTCGTACCCGCCCTCGATCCGCTCGTGACAATCCGCCCACTCGTTGTCACCGGGCGTGTAGATGACGGGGTGGCGAATGCGGTTGATGTCGTCGCGTCGGGACGTGAACGCGTCTTCCGAACAGGGAAACCATAGGATGTCACCGATGTGAATGACGAAGGCGTCAGGGCGTTCGTTCAGCGCGTGGATGACCCGGCGAAACCGCCCCATCTCCCACGCGCGATACGGCCCATCGCCGAACACCGCGAACCGGAGCTGTCCTGGGGCCCCGGGCGGATCGGCGTGCCAACAGGCCATCGTCAGAGCGGCCGCGACGACAATTCGCGCGCGCGCGTTTGCGCGGGTCACGCGGACCCTCTCGGAGTGACGTCGAACACGGCGGCTCCCGGTCGGGGGAACGGATGGCGTCGTTCGTGGTATGTCCAACCTAGCGCAACCCTCGGCCCGCTGCCCCCCCCAACTCTGGGAAATGCCGACGGGGCTCGGTCGGGTTGCAAGGAGCGTGTCACGCATGTCTTTGATCGATCACGCGATCTTCCGTACGGAAGCGGTGCAGATCGGCGTGTTTCGCTGCACGACGGATGACCCGCGCTTTGCCAACTCGGGACGACCGGCGGAGAAGCACCTGGTGGTCTTCCCCCGGACGGGTGTCTGGATTCGGCATGCCGGGTCGCGTGCGTTCGTGGCGGACCCGGGCGTGGTCACGATCTACAACCGCGGCCAGGAATATGATCGCGCGCCGCTGTGTCCCGACGGCGACCGCAGCGACTGGTATGGCGTATCGCCCGAGGTGGCGCTGGCGATTGCCCGCTCCCTCGATCCCGCGGCCGACGACGATCCCACGCGCCCGTTTCGGGCGCAGTACGTCCACTCGTCACCGCGGCTGTTCGCGCGGCAACGGCGGCTCTTTCGGCGAGTGCAAGCCGGCACGGTCGGGGTGTTGGAGGCCGAGGAAGCGGTGCTGGACATCGTCGCGACCGCCATTCGCGCCACGCAGCCACGGGCCAGACTCGCTCGGCCAACGTCGCGGGCCGAGGAGGCGCACCGGGATCTCGCCAGCCGCGCGCGGGCCGAGTTGGCTAGGGATGTGGCGGAGCGCACCAATGTCTCCCGCCTCGCGAACCAGCTCGGTGTATCTCCTTACCACCTGTGTCGCGTCTTCAAGGCGCAAACCGGCAGTACGCTGCACGCGTATCGGCTCGGGCTCCGGCTGCGGATAGCGCTCGAGCGACTGGAAACGCGGTGGGAAACCTGCTCAACGCTGGCGTTCGAGTTGGGATTCTCGAGCCACAGCCACTTCACCGCCGTCTTTCGACGTCATCTGGGCTTGACGCCCTCGGCGGCGCGCACGCTCCTCGCGACCTGATGGTCGTGGCCGGGCACCGCTAGCGGGTGCTCGTCCGGACGTACTTGCCGTCGAAGAGCGGCTCCCAGGTCTTGCCATGGTCGCGGCTGCGCTCCCAGTACTGACGTACCGTCTGGGCATCCAGGGGCGTCCAGGTGATCCGATGGAGGACCGGAACGTGGTCCGGCGACATACGCTCCCCTTCGAGCACCATGGCACCGTCGCGGAGGCCACCGTTCAGCTGGAGGAGCAGACCGTGCGCATCTACCCAGGTTTGATGCCAGTGGGCGGTCGCGCGGTCGTAGATGTTGAAGCTCTCGCCCTTCGAGCCCTCGGCGCCCGTCCACGACTCGTGCACCACGCATCCTCCCAGGGTGCGTTCGATGTGGTTGTGCCCAGCGAGCGCGCCGTCCGGGGTCGTGACGCGCCAATCGCCCACCCAGAAATCGAACTGGTGGTATTCGACGCCCGCGCACGGCGCGGGTGGCGGCGCCTGTTGAGCCTGTGAGAGCGTGGTGGCGGTCGCGGACAAGGCCGTCAGGAGCAGCGCAGTTTTCACGGTGGGCCTCCAGGGTTGGAAGACGCGGCCGGATCTCCCGCCAGGGGAATCAGCGGCGGGTGAGCGACATCAGAAATGCCACTATGGCGTGGTTCGCGGAGAGGTTCTTGCTCGTAACGCCGATGACGTCCGGGTTCAGCGGGTGGTATGCGCCGGGCCACCCATGGCCGGCTCCCACGATGCTGTCGAGCTCGACCCGGGCGGGACCGGGACACCGCGGGTAGACGGAGTGGTAGGCGATGGTTCCATCCCCGGCGGTGTCCGGGAGCATCTCTGTCTGCCGAGTCCCGGTACAGCCATCCTGCCGAGCCCAGAACGCCACGGTGCCGTCCGCCGACAGCAAGCCGTCCGCGCCGCCGATGGGGAAGAAGGTGTCATCGGTTCCAAGGATGTAGAGGGCATTGACCGGCTGTTGCGGGTGGCATTCGTTAGCCACCTCCTCGTACATCGTGCCCGACACCGAGGCGAAGCCGA
>CAYWNR010000239.1:0-6098 GCA_964459705.1 uncultured Gemmatimonadaceae bacterium
GACGCGCCAAACGGCTGGCCGCCCCTCGA
This sequence comes from uncultured Gemmatimonadaceae bacterium, assembly GCA_964459705.1. Lineage (GTDB taxonomy): Bacteria > Gemmatimonadota > Gemmatimonadetes > Gemmatimonadales > GWC2-71-9 > JAOTWJ01. Next base: position 30 of record CAYWNR010000239.1, read on the forward strand.
GTGGATGGCCATCGCGGGGGTGCGCCGGTACGGGCGCGGGGATCTTGCCGCCACGGCGCGGGACCGGTGGCTTACGCTGAACCGGCGCACGTATCGGGCGACCGGCCGGATGATGGAGAAGTACGACGTGGTGAACCTGGAGCGCGCCGCAGGCGGCGGGGAGTACCCCACGCAAGACGGGTTTGGTTGGACCAACGGCGTGGCGCTGGCCTTGCTGCGGCGCTAAGGGGCTCTGCGCGTGTTCACTCGCGGATGCCGCGTGGGGGTGCCACCTCCCTACTCGCCGACTCGTCCGAACAGCAACTGCTCCAAGGTCGCGGCGAGCCAGTTCTCGAAGCGCTTCCTGCTCCACCGGCGCTCCACAATGAACAGCCGAAACACGTCTGGGCCGCCGAGCGCCCAGAGGATGTCGGTGGCCTGCTTGGCCGTAACGCCCGGCGCGAGCGCGCCGGCGGCCGCCCACTCGGCGACTAGGGTGGAGGCGGCCCTGTGCCGGCGGGCTTCGCCCTCGGTCCACATGGTGCGGAGGTCCGACTCCACGCCAGAGACCGTGCGGGCGATGTGGATGAGATCCGCGCCGGCGGCATAGAACCGGGAGGTGAAGGCCAGCCGCTCGCGCAGCTGTTGACGGGGATTTCCGGAGGCGGCCTCCACGGCGGCCTGCCCGCCGGCGAGGTCGGCATCCGCGGCCATCTCGTCCAGGAGCGTCAGCAGAATGCTCTTCTTGGACCCGAACGTTGCGTAGACGGTTTGGGTCGCGACACCCGCGGCCTGGGCGATGGCCGCGATCGTCGTCTTGCCGTAGCCACGGGTCACGAATAGGCGGCGGGCCGCGACGGGGATCCGCCTGCGGGTCTCCGCCGCCTGCTCCGTCCGGCGTGGGGACCGGTAGCGCCGCTTGACTTTCCTCATTTGGATATAGTACACTCTATCCAATTGATGTCAACCCGCTATCCCGTGTGACTCCCTCGGGAGGGGATCCATGAACGGATACGCCGTCGCGCTGTTCTTTCACCTGCTCTCCGTGCTGCTCGCCACCGTGGCTGCGTCCTTGACCCTGTTCGCGGCCCTACGCGTAGGCGCCGCCGCCAGCGCTCCGGAGGCGGCGCAGTGGGTCGGCTTCAGTGAGAAGGTCGTCCGCGCATTTCCCGTGGCCGTCCTGGGGTTGTTGATCACCGGCACCTACATGACCCACCAGCGCTGGACCTGGTCGGTGCCCTGGATCGACGCCGCGCTCGTGGGGCTCGCCCTCCTCGTCGTCCTCGGCCCTGGCGTTCAGCGGCGCCGCGCGGTCGCGCTCAAACGGGAGCTCGCCTCGTCAGGGATGTCGCCGCGGGCGCGGCGCCTCGTGCACGATCCGGTGGCGTGGACCGCCAAGATGATCGAGATCTTGCTCGTGATCGCGGTGGTGTTCGTGATGACGGTGAAGCCGGCCGGCGCGGAGTGCGTGGCATCGATCGTCGTGGCGATGGTGGCAGGCGTGTTTGCCGCGGTGCCGCTATGGCGTTCACCGAGGATGGAAGGGGCTGCGCTGGCCGGGCAGACGCCATCCTGATATAGGGTGACCGGCCGAGGGAGGGACGGAGCCTCGCGCGTGGCTCGAGTCCGCGAGTGAACTCGCGGCTCGCCGCGTCAAGGCCTCCACTCGCCGATGGGGCAGCTGCCCGATCAGGGGACGGGGTTCTCGCCGCCGAGTCCCATCCCCGCGAGCAACCGCTGGAAGCGCGGCTCCTCGCGAAGGGGGTCGAGTGTCGGATTGGCGACGAGGTCCGGGATCGTCTTGTAGAACGCGTGGTCCGCGCGCGCCTGCTCGAGCACGTCCATCGCAGCATCGCGACGCCCGACTCGCAGCAGCAGGCCCGCGACCATGAAAGCGACCTCGCGAGTGTCCGCAAGGTTGTTCAGGTGGACCACCTGGACCGCTGCCCGCCACATGGAAGTCGCGCCCTCGCGCCGGTACAGCGCCGCCAAGCTATCCGCGTCCCGTGGTCCCCCTCTGTTGGCGCGGACCGCGGCAAGAAACGATCTGATGGCCGAATCTGGCCGATCCGTGAGCCAGTACAACGAGCTGAGATTGAGGTGGGCCATGGAGAGGTCCGGGTTCAGCTCCAGCACCCGTTGAAATTGCGCCTTGGCCTCCTCGAACCGCCGCGCGAAGTAGAGCATCCGGCCCACGCTCCAGGCGATTACCGGCGAGCGGGGGTCGAGTTGCTCCGCACGCCGCGCCTCCGCAATCGCGCTGTCGCCGCGCCCTCGGGCGGCGAGCAGCTCCGCATACCACTGGTGCCCCTGCGCGTAGCTCGGGTTCATGGCAATCGAGCGCTCGAACGCGTCGGCCGACCCCTCCCAGTCCCAGTCCAACCACATCCGCACGCCACCCAGCGTGGTCCACGGCTCGGCAAGGGTCGAGTCCAGGTCCAGCGCCCGACGCGCGAGGCGCCGCGCGCGGTCCAAGGCCTGGTCGCGCGGGAACCCCCGCGCGGCCCACGCGTCGGCGAGCCCCGCGTAGGCGAGTGCGAAGGTCGAATCGAGCGCGACCGCCCGGTGCAAGTACACGAACGCGAGCGAGTCCTGCTCCGGATTGCCGAGCTGGCTGAAGAGGTACCGCCCCCGGAGATACGCCGAGTACGCCGCGGGGTCCACGGTGCGACGGTTGGCGAGCCGGGCCTCATCCTGTGGGGTGAGGCGTGCGCGGATGGCCTGCGCAATCGCCCGCGTGACCTCGCTTTGCAACTTGAGCACGTCACCCAGATCGCGGTCGTAGGAATCGTTCCAGAGGTGCCGCTCCGGGTCGAAGCCGATCAGCTCGGCCTGGATGCGGATGCGGCGGCCGTCGCTGAACAGCGATCCCTCGACGACCGCGTCCACGCCCAGCTCGCGGGCAATCTCACCGGCCGGCTTGTCAGACCCCGCATACGGTTGCACCGAGGTGCGCGACCGCACCGCGAGTCCGTTGATGCGTGCCAGTTGGCCGATCAACGCATCGTGCATGCCGGCCACGAAATACTGCATCGAATCGCCCATCAGATTCTCGAGCGGGAGTACGGCCAATTGATCGATAGGGCGGTTGCTCGTAGTACCGCGGCCGAACACCAACCAGCCCGCAAGCCCGACTGCCATCACAATCGTGAGTGTGACGAGCGCGATTCGGGCGCGCGCGCCGCGTGGCGGTCCCTGGCGTGGGCCGGCTTGAATCGGTCCGGTCGCGTGCCGTTCAAGCTCGTCTGCCAATTCCGCGGCGCTCGCGTAGCGGTCGGCCGGCACCCGCTCGAGCGCCTTTCCCACCGCGGCCGCCACCGCGGTGGGAATGCTGTCGCGTACGGCGCCCAAATCCCTCGGCCGTTCGGTCAGGATACGCGCGATGACGGCCTGGACGGTGGCGCCCTCGTGGGGTGGGCTCCCGGCGAGCATTTCGTAGAGCACGCACCCCAGGGAGTACACGTCGCTCCGGGCGTCGAGGTCGCGGTCGCCCGCCGCCTGCTCGGGACTCATGTACTGCGGGGTGCCGATCGAGACGCCGGTCTCTGTGAGCCGCTCGCCGCCCGCGTGCGCCACCGCCACCGCGATGCCGAAATCGGCCACCACCGGCTGGCCTTCCTGCAGCAGGATGTTCTCCGGCTTGATGTCGCGATGGATCACGCCGCGACGATGCGCGTGTTCCAGGGCGCGGGCCACGGCGGCGCCGATCTTCAGGCTCTCGCTGATCGCAAGCTGTTTCTCGCGTGACAGCCGTGCGCGCAGCGTCTCGCCCTCGGCGTACGGCATGACATAGTAGAGGGCGTCCCCTGCCTGCCCCGAGTCGAACAGCGGCAGGATGTTCGGGTGATTCAGGTTGGCGGTGACACGGATCTCTTGCAGGAACCGCTCGGGACCGATTGCCTGGGCGAGTGCCGGCTTCAGGACCTTGAGAGCAACCTGCCGGGCGTGTCGCAGGTCGGTCGCGAGATAGACGGTGGCCATGCCGCCACGCCCGATCTCGCGCTCGAGGCGGTAGCGACCGGCCAAGGCCTCTGCCAGGTGACTATCGAATGTCACTTCTCCCGCCCGGCCCCCAGCTCCGCAAACCAGTTGTCCACTTGCACCAGATTCACCGGCCCCCCCGCCGTCTGCACCTCGTCCACCGACCGCAGGAACACAAACCGCCGATCATCGGGCGTGATGTCGTACAACCGATGTCCCGTGCCTGGCAGGAAGTTGCTGGCGTCGAACAGCGCGCGTTGCTCACCCGCCTCGAATGAGGCACCGGGCGTCACTGACACGGAAACGAGCCTGCCTTGCGCGTCGCGGAAGAACAGCTCGCGCCCGCTGTGCGACCACAGCGCCTCGCCGCCGCCGTTGCGCGAGACCTGCCAGCGACCACCCGTCACGTTCGGGAAGGGTCGCACGTAGATCTCCGTCCGACCGGACTCGTCCGAGGTGTACGCCAACCACCGGCCGTCCGGTGAGAGCGCGGGTTCAATTTCCTGATAGGGTGCGGCGAGCAATGGAGTGAGCGCCGTGTCGCCGCGATGCCAGAGCATGATGTCCCGGGAAGGCGGGAGCGTGAGCCGCACGACGAGCCGCGCCGTGTCGGGGGTGCGCACGACTTCCACGACTTGGCGTTGGATGTCGAGCACGGTCTCCTCGGACCCGGTCCCGTCCGCGCGTCTCGCATGGAGGTCCCCACCGCCGGTGGTGCCCCCCAAGCCCGCGACGTACATGACCGTCCGGCCATCCGCCGTCCACTCAGGCACGTTGTTGTTGCCGGCGAACGTCAATCGTGTCAGCGCGCCTCCGTCGAGCTGCTTGATCCAGATATCCGCCGTGCCGCCGCTCTGGATGCTCACGGCGAGTCGCCGCCCGTTGGGAGAGAGGGCCACCCCCGGATAGGTCGCTGGAACGAACGGCGGCCATGTCGTGTCCACCGGAATGGCGACGCCGTTACGAGCGACCCATACGGCCCGGGCCGCGGTGCCGGAGGCAAACGCCGCCCCGACGGCATAGATCAGCGTGCCACTCGGGGACAACACCATGTCCGCGAGGGCGTACCCGCAGCGTACACCCTGGAAGACGGGAACGGGTGCTTTTCGGAACGCCAGGGCACTCAGGTCAAAGGGGGCGCTGAAGACACCACCGTCCTGACGGACGAAGACGACGTTCCCGGCGGGCACGTACCAACCCTTGATGATGCCCTCACCCAGCACGTGTTGCTGTCCGCTGCGGAGGTCGAGTGCCCGGAGGGTCATGTCCAGGCATCCGGGTGTACACGTGCCAATGAGGACGCCGCGACCCTCAGGCAGGGGAGAGGCGCTCACGACGCCCCACTGGACCGTGTCGGCATCGACCAGCACTCGAACGGGACCGCCGTCCTGGGGCACTGCCAGGAGGGCGTAACGGGGATTGGCGAACGTGATCGTGCCATCGTCGAGCCAGGCAATGTCGGGGAAATCCTCGGTGGCTGAGTCGGCGAGCGCGATGGCGGAGCCGCCCAGGCGCGGCACCTTCTTGAGCTTCCCGTCCGCCGCGAAGGCAATCCACTGCCCGTCAGGCGAAAACGTCGGCCCAGACGCCCCCGTCGTTCCGGTGAGCGGCTTCGGCTCGATCTCATCACGTTCCTTGGCCCAGAGCTGGCGCGTGCCGCCGACCGTGTCCACGAACACCGTGGTTGCGCCGTCGGGGGAGATGGCGAGCCCCGTGTGGAGGAAGCCTGCCGGAACCGGGTGCGACCACAGCACAGTCCGTTGCCGCGTGACGACTGGCGGAATCCGCCGGAGCCAGCCTACCACAGCGACCGCAATCGCGGCCGTGAACAGAACCCAGGGAAGGGCCTGAACCACCAGGCCTCGACGCATCATCGGTGCCTTGGCGGTAGCGGGCGCCGCGCGTGTCGCCGCCAAGGTGAAGTCGGTCTTGCCGAGTGCCTCGGAGAAGGCAGCCGCGGTCGCAAACCGGTCGGCCGGGAGCTTGGCGAGCGCCGTGATCACCGCCGCTTCCACGTGCGGCGGGATGGTGTGCCGTTGCACGGTCAGCGAGCGCGGCTCCTCGGTCATCACCCGCGCGATGATGGCCTGCGCCGTTGGCCCCGCGAAG
>CAYWNR010000240.1:0-4257 GCA_964459705.1 uncultured Gemmatimonadaceae bacterium
AGTACACGGCGGTCACGCCGTCCATCTCGGTCACCGCCTCCGCCACCTCGCCGATTTGATCGTGCTCGACACTCAGCAACACCACGGCCGATACCATGCCGATACCCTCCGCATCCGGGATCGCAACTTACGCCGGGGCCTGTCCGCTATCCAGCGGTACTCAGCTCCGGTTCGTCGCCGCGGACGCGGCTCCGCGCCAGGTCGAGGGCCGGTGGGACCGGAGGGTCACCTCGCGTCACCGACTGCCGCGCTTCGTCCGCGGCCCTGAGCACGGCGGCGACGTCTACGCCGAGATACGCGGGCGCGTAGGGGCGGAGCCGGTCGGTCGCCTTGGCGAGCTGCGCCTCGATCCCGTGGACGTTGCCACGTTGCACGTGCACGAACGCCGAGGCAAAAAGGATCATCCCCTGGAGGAAGTCGCTGTGCCCCACCCGCCACGGGATCTCGAGCACCTCGTGGCTCTCCCAGAACTCGCCGCGATTGAAGCGGCGCACGAACGTCTGCAACGCCTCCCATACGGGCCCGCTCGGCGCGGGAGCCGGTTTCTCGGATTCGCCCCTCATGGACCCAATTGGATAAGATTCGCCCCGTGATTCCGCAACTGATGGTGAGCTCGTGACCACGTTTCGCGAGACCACGCGCGCGTTGACGCGACTGGCGATCCCGATCGCGGCGGTCCAGGTCGGCATGATGGCCATGGGGGTCGTGGACACGGCCATGGTGGGCCGCGTCGGGGCCGCGGAGCTGGCCGCCGTCGCGTTGGGCTCACTGTATTTCTTCACCGTGTCCATCTTCGGCATGGGCATGCTGATGGCGCTGGACCCCGTGATTGCCCAGGGGGTCGGCGCCCGCGATGACGCTGCCGTGGCCCTTGGCGTTCAGCGAGGGCTCGTGCTCGCCGTGGTGATGGGGGGGATTGCCTCCCTCCTGCTCGTTCCCGCGGCACCGCTGCTCGCGCTCCTCGGTCAGCCCCCCGACGTCGTGCCCATCGCGGGCGCGTACGCGCGCGCCCTCATACCGGGCACGCTGCCGTTCTTCGTGTTCGCGGTGTTCCGCCAGAGCCTGCAGGCCCTCCACCTGACGCGACCGCTCGTCGTGACGATGACCCTGGCGAACGTCGTCAACGTATTTCTCAACTGGCTCCTCATCTTCGGGAACCTCGGCGCACCAACACTCGGCGCCGTGGGGGCCGGCGTCGCGACGAGCGTGACGCGCTGGCTTCTGGCGGCGGGCCTCCTCGTGATCGCGTGGCGACCGCTCCGACCGCTCATCCTGCCGGTGCGCCCCAACATCTGGCAGCGCGGGCCGCTGCTCCGGCTGCTCCGCGTGGGCGCACCGATCGGGATGCACCACGAGTTGGAGTTCGGGGCATTCGGTGTCACGGCGCTCCTGATGGGGACGCTCGGGACCGTCCAGATGGCGTCGCACCAGATTGCGCTCAACATCGCCTCCCTCACATTCATGGTGCCGCTCGGCATCGGCGCCGCGGCGGCCGTCCAGGTGGGACAAGCGGTCGGTCGGGGTGATCCGGCCGATGCCAGGCGCGCGGCCCTGGCCTCGCTGTTGCTGGGCGTGACCTTCATGATGATGAGCGCGGTGGTGATGCTCCTCATTCCCGACACCCTTGCGAGCGTGTACACCGAGCTGCCGGACGTCCGCGCGCTCGCGGCGACGCTCATCCCCATCGCGGGTGCGTTTCAGATCTTCGACGGCACGCAGGTCGTCTCCGCCGGGGCGCTTCGCGGCTTGGGCGACACGCGCGTCCCGATGCTCATCGGCCTCGTGGGATTCTGGCTCGTTGGCCTCCCCGTGAGTGTCGCGCTCGGCTTCGGCGCTGGGCTTGGCCCCATCGGACTGTGGTGGGGACTCGTGGCCGGCCTCGCCGCGGTCGGCATCCTGCTCCTGTTCCGCATGCGCAGCCGCTTTCGCGGCGACCTCAAACGTTTGGTGATCGACCATGCGCCCATCACGACTTCCTAGTCACTCCGCACTCGTCGTCGGCACGGCCCTGGCACTCGCCGGATGCAACCGCACGCCGGCGTCCCTGACGGCCCCAGGGGTCTCCCGGGAGCTGGCCCGACGCCGGGCGGCGCAGATCAGTGACCTGCGCTACGACCTCGCGCTCACCATTCCCGCCGATCGCGCCGCACCGATCGCGGGAACCGTGCACATCCGCTTCGCCTACAAGCGCACGCGGGATCCGCTCGTGCTCGACTTCGTCAACCCGCTCCAGCGCGTTCAACGCGTCCTCGCCGGAGATCGCGTCATCGAGTACGGCACGACCGCCGAGCACATTCTCGTCCCTCCCGGGGACCTGCAGGACGGCGAGAACGAGATCACGGCGGAGTTCACCGCCGGTGACGAATCACTCAATCGGAATCCCGACTTCCTGTACACCCTGTTCGTTCCCGACCGCGCGCGGTACGCGTTCCCAGTCTTCGACCAGCCGGACCTCAAGGCACGCGTGACGTTGACGCTGACGCTGCCGGCGGGATGGGTGGCGGTGGCGAATGGACCGGCGGTCCCGAGGGGCCCGGCGGACCCGGCGGACCCGGCGGACCCGGCGGACCCGATGAACACGGCGGTAGCGACGGACACGACGGTAGGTGCGGGACCGTCGGGACCGCCGGGTCCGCCGGGATCACGGGTATCCCGCTTCGCGGAGACACCGCCGATCCCCACGTATCTCATTGCGTTCGCGGCGGGGAAGTTCAAGATCGAGGAAGCGGATCGGGATGGGCGGCATTTCCGGATGTTCCACCGGGAGACCGACGCCGCGCGCGTGCGCGCGAATCGGGACGCGATCTTCGATCTCCAAGCCAAGTCCCTGGCCTGGCTGGAGGACTACACCGGGATCCCGTTCCCCTTCCCCAAGTTCGACTTCTTTGCCGTGCCGGCGTTTCAATACGGAGGGATGGAGCACCCGGGCGCCGTCTTCTACCGGGCGTCGAGTCTCTTCCTGGAGCCGACCGCGACGCAGGGCGAGGTGCTCGGCCGTGCGAGCCTCATCGCGCACGAGACGGCGCACATGTGGTTCGGGGACCTCGTGACCATGCGCTGGTTCAACGACGTCTGGATGAAGGAGGTCTTCGCCAACTTCATGGCGGCGAAGATCGTCAATCCGTCGTTCCCAGAAATCAACCACGAGCTGCGGTTCATGCTGGCGCATCATCCGGCCGCCTACGCCATCGACCGCACGACAGGAACGAATCCGATCCGCCAGCCGCTCGCCAATCTGAACGAGGCGGGCTCGCTCTACGGGGCCATCATCTACCAGAAGGCACCCATCGTCATGCGGCAGCTCGAGCAGCGGGTGGGCGAAGACACGTTCCGGAATGGCCTGCGACACTACCTCGAGAAGTTCAAGTTCGGGAACGCGACGTGGTCGGACCTGATCGCCGAGCTGGACCCGCTCACGCCGGACGACCTGGGGGCATGGAGCGACATCTGGGTGGAGAGCGCCGGGCGCCCGACGGTGACCACGGTGCTCCGGTTGGGTGACGACCGCGTGTCGGCGCTCGGCTTTCGCCAGAGCGATCCCGAGACGCTCGGCCGATTGTGGCCGCAGCGCTTGACGCCGGTGGTCGCGAATGGCGAGGAGATGCACCGGTTCGCCGTGGACCTCGCGGGTGCGACCGTGGACGTTCCGGGCGCCAAGGGCCTGCCGCGGCCGGTCTTCGTACTTGCGAACGGTGACGGGCTTCCCTACGGCGACTTCGTGCCCGACAGCACCAGTCTCCAAGGGCTGGTCGATCATCTGGCCGACGTGCACGACGACGTGGTGCGGGCGGCCGGCTGGCTCACGCTGTGGGACGCCATGCTGGACGGCCGAGTGGCTCCGATGGCGCTCATGACGACCGCGCGCGGCATGCTGGAGACGGAAACATCCGAACTCACGACGCAGCGTGTGCTGAGCGACCTCGGCGAGAGCTACTGGCGGTATCTGGCCGACGCCACGCGGGACTCGCTGGCGCCGACGCTCGAGAGCTTCCTCTGGACGCGCCTCCAGGCGACGCGCGCGCGGTCGCTCAAGGCTGCGTACTTCGGAGCGTATCGCTCCGTCGCCCAGAGCCCGGCCGCCATGCGTCGATTGGAACGGCTCTGGCGCCAGCAGGACAAGATCGGGGGGCTGCCCCTGGCCGAGCGGGATTTCACCGCGTTGGCGCTCGGGCTCGCGGTGCGCGAGGCCCCCGCCTGGAAGCGCATCCTCGCCGGCCAGCGCGACCGGATCACCAATCCCGATCGGCGGGCGCGGTT
>CAYWNR010000240.1:4357-6069 GCA_964459705.1 uncultured Gemmatimonadaceae bacterium
GCATCCTCGCCGGCCAGCGCGACCGGATCACCAATCCCGATCGGCGGGCGCGGTTCGAATTCGTGATACCCGCGGTCTCCGCAGACACGGCCGTACGTGATGCCTTCTTCGCGTCACTCAGTGATCCCGCGAATCGCGCGCACGAGCCGTGGGTTCTCGAGGCACTCGGTTACCTGCAGCATCCGCTGCGGGCCAAGCGGGCCGAGCGGTACATCCTCCCGAGTCTCGAATTGCTGCAAGAGATCCAGCGGACCGGCGACATCTTCTTCCCACTCGGCTGGCTCAACGGGACGCTCGACGGGCACAACACGCCGACCGCGGCCGCGATCGTGCGCCGGTTCCTCGACGCCCGACCGGATTACCCGGCACAGCTGCGAGGCAAGCTGTTGCAGGCGGCGGATGGGCTGGAGCGGAGTGCGAGGATTGTGTTTGGATCAACAGGATAGACGGGATCGACGGGATGGACGGGATATCGCGCGCCATAGCCCATCCCGTCTATCCCGTGGTTTCGTCCCCCAATACCCGCGTCACGAAAGCGAACTCCTCCACTGGCACGCCTCCCACGAGGTGCTCCTGAATGATCCGCTCGAGCACGGGTGGGTCGCAGTCGTGGTACCAGGTGCCTTCCGGGTAGACAACGGCGATGGGACCCTGCTGGCAGATGCGGAGGCAGTTGGCCTTGGTGCGATAGATCCCGCCCTGCTCCGACAGGCCGAGTTCCTTCAGACGCGCCTTGAGGTAGTCCCACGCCGCGAGTCCGCGCTCCCGCTCGGCGCACTTGGGTTTCGTCTGGTCACAGCAGAGGAAGATGTGCCGGCGGATGACTGGGATGCCGAGGGACTCGGCCTTCTGGCGAAGCGGATCGTCGGGCACGTGGCTTGGCGGAGGATGCGTTAGATGGGGCGGAAGAGTTCCATCAACTCGATGGTCAGAGGCACGCTCGCATCGAGCGGATGCCACGCTACGCGCTCCCGTTCGACCGCCGGGAAGGCAACGGTTGGCGTCCAGACCTCTACCGCCCGCGCATCGGTGTCGATGATCCAGTACAGCGCCACACCGACTTCCTGATACAGCCGGCGCTTGGTGAAGCGATCCGCCCGGGTGGACGACGGACTCAGCACCTCGATGGCCAGCAGGAGCGTCTTCAAGTACTCCCAGTCCATGGTGCGAGCCTCGGCCAACGGCACCACGAACACGTCTGGTTGGACGAGCGTGTCCGGGCCCCATGAGATGTCCGCCGGGGAGGCCAAGACGTGACCCGCAGGCTGGCGCGCGAGATACGCGTCGAGCATCACCACCAGACGCTTGACGACCTCCTGGTGCAGCAGCCGCAGCGCCGGGGTCACCAGCAGCTCCCCGTGCACGGTTTCGTATCGCTTCCCGTCGTCGGGGAGTGCGCGGACCATGTCGGCCGTGTAGTAGACTGGTGCAGCCATGTCCGTAAAGTCGGCTCGGCGTGGAGGGGAACGCAAGGGATCACGCGCCCGCATGCGACCGGTTGCCGACTGCTGCGGAACCGTTCACCGTTCCGTAGATTGACCCAGTCTCATGGGCGGTGTTGGCCCGCTGTCGAGGCCGAGTGCTCGGTGGCGGACCATACGCCGCGAACGTAGGTGAGCGGCGTTCGCACGCGACCGTGGCGGAACTGGCAGACGCGCAGGATTTAGGATCCTGTGGGGAAACCCGTGGGGGTTCGAGTCCCTCCGGTCGCA
>CAYWNR010000241.1:0-6063 GCA_964459705.1 uncultured Gemmatimonadaceae bacterium
TCAAGCAGGTCGGCCATGGCGATGCTCCAGGTGTTCACGTGCTCCGGGCGAACAGCGCGCGCAGCCGCTCCCGGCACGTGCGCGTTTCGCACTGTTCGCAGAAGTCGTAGGTGGGTGGGAAGCGGTGAATCTCCCGCGGGCCGGCGATCATCACCCCCGAGACGGACTTGAGCGGCTGCATCACGCAGCTGTCGGTGAGCGTGAGACCAATGCTCGCCGGTTGGAGGTAGCGGAACAGCTTCGTCTGACCGCTCACGTTCCACCCGCAGTATCCCGGACTGTATCGCAATACCGTGCCGTACGGCGATGACCACCCGCGCTCCTCCAGCATGATGGCGAAGCGGTGTTCCGCAAGCTCCGCGAGCCCGTCCGCGGCGGCCGACGCCATGGCGTCTAACGTGTAGCCGAGGGCGAAATCGTCGGCGGCAAAACACTCGCTCAGCGCTGCCCCGATCCCGTCGCCGAGTGTGACGGCAAATAGGGCGAGGTGGTCCGCCCTCGGAAAGATCTCGGCAACGGGCGTTCGCGGTTCGTTGGCGCCCTCGCCGTGGAACACCGTCGCGAAGTCGGCGGCGGAGATGTCCGCGAGGATGCCGGCGGGGGCGGCATGCTTCGCAAGCAGCGCGCTCGCCGCCGCGTACAGCCCCTCGATGTGTCGAGGCAACGGGATGTCCGCGGGAATCCCGAGCAGACGGAGCACCTCCGTTCGGTCCGGCAATACGTCGCTTGGCGCGAGGGCGAGCAGCGCGCTCACTGGCGCTCGTGGGGCAGGTGGTCCATGCCATGCCGCCGAGCTTCGGCGGTCATGCGGCTCGTGAGGTCGGCCTTCACGTCGTCGGACAGACCGGACGGCGTGTAGGTCGCGAGCAGCTTCTCCACCTCCCGGTGCGCCCGCGTGCCGAGGGTCTCGCTCCCTTCGGCGTGCCAGCGCGCCCGATTGGCGCGGTCGATCGTGGCGCCTGGGAAGACGTGCTCCTCTCGCAGGTAGCGTCGCGTGTGATCGGAGATGAGAAGGTGTTGGTCCCGCAGCAGTTCCGCGAACCGCGGCACGGCGGGGAAGTCCTCCCGGGGCTCGATGCCACGAACCAGTCGTTTGGCCATGCCGCAGATCTCGTTGTCGAGCACGAGCTTCTCGAGACTGAAACAGCTCTCGAAATCGAGCATTCCCGGACCCGAGACGCTGTTGATCCCCGCCAGCGCGGCGAGCGTCGCGCCCATGGAGGTCTCGAGGCCGGCCTGTGCGTCGAGCAGCTTGGCGTCGCTCAATCCCATGTACGCCTGGGTCGGCAACCCCAGGTACTTGCCGATCTCGCTGTAGGCGCAGTCGATCATCATCGTCTCGACCGCGCCCATGGGGGTCGTCTCATACCGAATGTCGAACACGGCGGGCGAGCCGCCATAGAGTGCGGGCGCACCCGGATTCGTGAGCTGGCTGATGACGATGCCACTCAAGGTCTCGGCGGTGTGCTGCACGAGCGAGCCCACCAGGGTGACCGGCGCCACGAAGCCAGCCAGCGGCATGGAGACATACTCCACCGGGATGGAGTGACGGGCGCAGTCGACCACGTTCTGCGAGGTCACGTCGCTCCACTTGAGCGGCGCGGTCGGGCAACACGAGAAGATCGTGAGGGGCTTGGTCTTGAGCGCCTCGGCACTGCCGCGCACCGCGAGCTGGAGGTCCTTCATGATGGTGAAGGCCTCGACCGTGAATGCCCCGGTGACGACCGGCTTCTCGCCGAACAGCAGGGAGAGCAACAGCCGATAGCTGTCGGAGATGCGCTGGTGGACGTCGCTGGGGACCATCGCGGTGCTCTGGAACGCGATGTTGGCCAGCTGCGCCGTGATCTTGACGTACCGGACGTAGTCGGCGGCGGTGGGTGGGCGGGTCGCTTGGCGCTCGTGGTCGAGCACGGAGATCGCGGCCGATCCGGGTGTGAAATGCAGGTTGTCGCCCGACAAATCGTAGACGGCGCGACCGTGCACGTCGTACAGCCGGAAGCCGTGCGGCACCGTCGCCAACGCCCGATCGATGAGGTCGTCCGTGAGGTGAGCCCGCTGCGTGTCGGGGTGCACCTTCGCGCCGTGGTCTCCCAGCATCGCGAGCACGCCCGGGTTGTGCACTTCGATGCCGAGATCGCCGAGCACCGTGCGGGCTTCGGCGACGATCCGGGAGGTGAGCTCATCACCCAGGAACTTCACGACCGGTCTCATGGCGGCTCCGTCGGGCCAAACGCGCGAGCTTGAGGACGCGACGGGAGCGGTAGCTCGACCCGTATGATACGCGCTTGTCGCCCGCCCCCGCCCCCCAGCGGGATGCGCGGGATCAGCGGGATCCGTTCATCCCCCATCCCGTCGCCGCTAGCCGGGCTCTGCCGGGGGCGTGCGGGTCAGCACCGAGTTGGCGATGTAGCCGATCGGACGGGAATCCGCGTAGACCGTCCACCAACCCATCCGTCGGTCGGCGACTTGAATCTCCCGCCCGGGAGGGAGCACCTGGACCGCCGGCGACGCGATCGAGCGGTCCTGGCGCACATTCGCCCAGTCGGCGGTCCAGCGTGTGACGAGTCGCGCCACACCCACCGGCGTGTTTGGTTGGACCTGCTGCGGGGGAGTGGGAGCCGCCGCGGGTGGCGGGCCCGAAGCCTCCTGCTCGGGAGGGCGTCCCGGCGTCGCGACCGACTCTGGCACCGCACGCTCATCCGCGGCCGTGTCGGGCCCGGCGGATGCCACCATCGGGCCGGGCTCCCCGGCGGAGGCTGTGGCTGCGGGCGGCGAGAGCAACCGCGTCGTGAGGTCCGAGACGACCCCGGTGCGCCACAGGATGATGCCAGCGGCGATCAGGGCCGCCGCGCCGACCATGCCCGCAACGGTTCGCCCGGCGAGCCGGACGGCGCGGACCGGATTCCCGCAGTAGGGGCAGACGGTGGATGATCGGTCGATGTGCTTCCGGCAGCGCCCGCACTCGATCAGGGAGGCCCAATCGTGCGTCTCGAGCGGGTTCTGAATCAGGACCCGATGGCATTGTGGGCACGACGATGCGACGTCCAACACCCGCTGGCCGCAGTCGGGGCACCGGATCATGACCATGATAGACGAATCTAATGCGTTTTGTCGTCTGGCGAATCGGGGTTGTCGCGTGTTTGGAGGCGGTGCCGGTCAATGAACGCCTGGTGCTCCGCCGGGACGAACATGTTGTCGGCGATGTCGGCGACCTCCTCGGCCGCGCGCCAGGCCAGCTCGAGCTCGATCAGCTCCCCGGCCAGTGCGCGCCGCTCCTGCTCCTCGTGCAGCGCCATCTCCATGGCCAGGCGGGTCTCGGTGGGGAGTGTCTGGAGGCGTGCCCGCTTTTTGGCGTCTCTCGCCGCCAGGTCAGACCGTGGTAGACTGGCGCGGACGCTCGTGAGGAACGCCTCCGGGTGGCCGGCGTTCTCGATGGCGGCGACGGCGGCCTGCACGGCCTTGTGGGAGCCGGCCATCCGGTTCATCGCCGGCAGAAGCACCCCGGCCGCCCGTTCCGCTTCTGGGCCGGTGAACTGTTCGACCCTCCTGACCTTGACGCTCGCGATCCAACCGCCCTCCGGGTCTTGGTACAGGCGGGCGCTGCGCAGGTGGTTGTGGCGGAGTTTGAGGACGCGACCGTCCTTCGTGCGGAGTCGGGCGCGGACGGGGAGGTTGATCGCCGCGTTCCAAAACCCCCACAGCCCGCCCGTCCCGATGCCCACGACCGAGGCCCCGATGGTGAGGCCCGCCATGGCCGCCATGATGCCGCCCGTGACGAGGATGGCTCGCCGCCGTCGCCGGCCGAACTGGTCGCCGTACCGCCACGCCGCGAACTCGGGACGGAGCGGTTCGCCAATCCGCACCAGCTCCAGCCCCTCCGCGAGCCGCGCCAGGCCGATCTGGTCGGTGGACATGCGGATCCGCGTGCCGCGGAAGCGGCGCTCGCACTCCTCGAAGGCCTCCCAGCGCTCCTCGAGCGGTGACAGGTTCCACCGCTCGCACTTTCGGCAGATGACCCATAGCCGACCCTTGGTCGGATCGAACGCAATCCGCCGCCCGACGGGGAACGCCTCGATGACCTCATTGTGGCCGAGGGAGCGGTTGCAGAAGAGACAGGTCGAGTACATAGCCGGGTACCATGGACTCTACACTGGCTGTGGGCTGAAGAGGAGGGAAGCACTTCCGCGACCCCGTTGCCGCGGCGGGTCTTCCCCCGGCCGGTAGATTCCGCGCGACATGACCACCCCCTCACAACGACAATCGGTGGCCGCCGGCCACGTTGCCCTCGCGTTCGCGCAGGTGGCCTTCGGGCTCTTTCCGGTGTTCGGCACGATCGTGTTTCGGCCCGGCGGCATCTCCCCACTCGCCCTGGGGGCGTGGCGCATCGCCGGTGGCTCCGTGGTGTTGGGCGGTCTCGCGTTCGCGCGGCTTGGGCGCCGGGCTCTGCCCGCGCCGGCCGATCTTCCCCGGTTCGTCGCGTGTGCGCTGCTGGGCGTCGTTATCAATCAGGGACTGTTCCTGCTGGGCCTGGCGCGCTCCACGCCGGTGAACGCGGCGCTCGTCATGGTGCTGATTCCGGTGTTCACCTTCGCGATTGCGGCAGGCGTGCGCCAAGAGCGCTTCTCCGGTCTGCGCGCGTTGGGTGTGGGGGTCGCGCTCGCCGGTCTCGTCCCGCTCCTCTTCACGGACGGATTCCACTCACTCGGCCGGTACGGGCTCGGGAACCTCCTGATGGCGGCGAACGCCGTGTCCTACTCGTGCTACCTCGTTCTCACCAAGCCCCTGACGCGGCGCTATCCGCCGCTGATGATCATCGCATGGACGTACCTGCTGGCCGTAGTTGCCCTCCCGGTGCTGGTAACCGGGCAGCGTTTGTTGCCCGCCGCCGATGCGCGGGCGGCGTGGTGGGGAATCGCGTATGTCGTCGTCTTCCCCACGATTCTCGCGTACTTGCTGAACGTCTTCGCCCTCGCTCGGCTCCGCGCGTCGACGACCGCGGTCTACGTGTACGCGCAGCCGCTGATCACGGCGGTAGCGGCGTGGTTCGTATTTCACGAGCGTCCCACGCCGGCGATGTTGGTCGCGGCGCTGACGTTGTTCGTGGGGATTTGGCTGGTGTCGCGGAGGCCGCCGCGACTCACATCCCCGGCTTCCGCCCCGCATGCTCGCCGATCAGGATCTTGCTGATCTCGTCACGCTGGATCTGGTTCGTCCCCTCGTAGATCTGCGTGATCTTGGCGTCGCGCATGTACTTCTCGATTGGGTAGTCGCGCATGTACCCGTAGCCACCGAACACCTGGACCGCGTCGGTGGTGACTTCCATGGCCACGTCGCCTGCGAAGCACTTGGCCATGGCGGAGTAGATGGTGGGACGTTCCCGGGGGTTGGAGTCGACGTAGCGGGCCGTCGCGTAGACGAGGGCACGGGCCGCCTCGACCCGCATGGCCATGTCGGCGAGGAGAAAGCGCAGACCTTGAAAGGACGAGACCGGGGACCCGAACTGGCGGCGGGTCATCGCGTAGTCAACCGCGAGATCGAGCGCGCCCTGGGCGATGCCCACGGCCTGCGCGGCGACGCCGGGGCGCGACGCGTCAAAGGTGCGCATGGACGTGATGAATCCCGTGCCTTCCCTCCCGATCAGGTTCGCGGCCGGCACGCGGCAGTCCTCGAAGATGAGCTCCCGCGTTGCCGACGCGCGGATCCCCATCTTGTCTTCTTTCTTCCCGAACGAGAATCCAGGTGTGCCTTTCTCCACGATGAAGATGCTCGATCCGCGCGGTCCCTTGGCCGGGTTCGTCAGCGTGACGACGGTGTAGATCTCCGCCTCCCCGCCGCCGGTGATCCAAATCTTCGTTCCATTCAGCACGTAGGCATCGCCGTCCCGCACGGCGGTCATGCGGATGCCGCCGGCATCGGAGCCGGCCTGGGGCTCGGTCAGCGCAAAGGCCGCGAGCTTGGTTCCCGCCGCGATATCCGGCAGGAACCGTTGTTTCTGCTCCTCCGAGCCACCGAGGATGATCGGGAGGGCGCCGAGGGCGCTGCCGGCGAATGCGAGTGCCACCC
>CAYWNR010000242.1:0-6059 GCA_964459705.1 uncultured Gemmatimonadaceae bacterium
TCCTCCACGATCCGGCGCAAATGATCCGGTCCTTGGAAGCTCTCCGCATAGATCTTGTAAATGTCTTCGGTCCCGGACGGACGCGCCGCGAACCACCCGCTCTCGGCGCTGACCTTCAACCCACCAATGGGCGCGCCGTTGCCCGGTGCGTGGGTGAGCACCGTCTGGATCTTCTCCCCGGCCAGCTCGGCGAGCTTCACCTGCCGGGGTGAGAGCTTCGCCAACAGGTCCTTCTGCTCCGGCGTGGCCGGCGCCTCCACGCGGTCATAGGCGGGCTCGCCGAACTCGCGTGTGAGCTCACGGTAGATCTCGGCGGGATCGCGGTCCATCCGCGCCGTGATCTCTGCCGCGAGCAACGCCGGGACGATGCCGTCCTTGTCCGTCGTCCAGACGCTGCCATCCAGGCGGACGAACGACGCACCCGCACTCTCTTCGCCCACGAAGCCGAGCGAGCCGTCGAGCAAACCATCGACGAACCACTTGAAGCCAACCGGCACCTCGTAGAGCTTCCGGCCCAGCTTCGCGGTGACCCGATCGATCATCTGGCTGCTCACCACCGTCTTGCCGACCGCCGCCCCCGTGCGCCATTGCGGCCGGTGCTGGAAGAGGTAAGAGATGGCAACGGAAAGGTAGTGATTGGGAGCGAGCAATCCCCCGCTCCGGGTGACAATCCCGTGCCGGTCGTGGTCGGTATCGCAGGCGAAGGCGATCTCGAAGCGATCCTTCAGGCCGATCAACCGCTCCATCGCATAGGGCGAGGAGGGGTCCATGCGAATCTGGCCGTCCCAATCGACCGTCATGAACCGGAAGGTCGGATCGACGACCTCGTTGACGACGGTGAGGTTCAATCCGTAGCGCTCGGCGATCGGCCCCCAGTAGTGCACCCCGGCACCGCCGAGTGGATCGACGCCCATGCTGATCGCCACGGCACGAATGGCGTCCATGTCGATCACGTTGGCGAGATCGGCAATGTAGACATTGAGGAAGTCGTGCCGGTGCGTCGTGGGGGCGCACAAGGCTTTCTCGAACGGAATCCGCTTCACACGGAGAAGGCCATTCTCAAGGAACGCGTTGGCCTTCGCTTCGATCCAGGCGGTGACGGCAGATTCCGCCGGCCCGCCGTTCGGGGGATTGTACTTGAACCCGCCATCATGCGGCGGATTGTGTGACGGCGTAATGACAATGCCGTCGGCGAGTCCCGTCTTGCGAGCGCGGTTGTACGTGAGGATCGCGTGGGAGACGACAGGGGTCGGGGTGTACTCATCTCCTTGCGCGATCATGACGTCCACCCCGTTTGCGGCCAGCACCTCGAGCGCGCTGGCAAGCGCGGGCACGGAAAGGGCATGCGTGTCCATGCCGAGAAACAGCGGGCCATCGATCCGCTTCTGCTCCCGGTACAGACAGATGGCCTGAGTGATCGCGAGGATATGCCGTTCGTTGAACGCCTTGGCGAAGGCGGAACCCCGATGTCCCGATGTGCCGAAGGCAACCCGTTGTTCCGGCACTGACGGGTCAGGCAACTCCGCATAGTAGGCCGTGACGAGCCTCGGTACGTTCACCAGCAGCGATGCGTCGGCCGGCTTTCCTGCAGCAGGACTGATCTCCATGATCCTCCCGTTCCGTCGCACGCTCGGGGAGCCGTGGACCCCCTTCAGGCCACCCGCGACTCCGTGGCGCTTGCCGTGCTGACCGCCGATCCGACACTGGGCGTCCGTCGGCCGATTGCGAAGGGCCTTCGCTCAGAACATCAAGTGCAGGTCCGATCCCGTCGCCCTCTTCAAGAAGTCGGCGGCGAGCATGATCTCCACCCCCTCGACGAAGTCTTCCTTCTTGAGGTCGAAGAGGTCGGCGCTCGTCTTGCAGGCCAGGAGCTTGACCCCCTCGAGCTGCGCCATCTCGAGCATGTCCTCGATGTAGGGAATGTCCTTGCGGTCCATCGTGTCACGCAGCTCCGTCGTGTAGCGGTCCACCTCGGCCTCCGACGGATCGACACCGGTCGGATAGTAGCGCAGTCGTTCGAGGTGACCCGGCCGGATCATGTGCAGGCCCTCGAACGTGAAGTAGACGATCGTCTCGAAACCCAGCCGCACGGAATTGAGCGCGATGATCAGCAAGCCGAACGCGCTCTGCATGGTGAAGTTGGTGCAGACGAGCGCGACGCGTTTGCGGGATGCGCCTGGGTCGGTCTTCATGTGCGGCTCCTCGCGCTCCGGCCCTCCGGCGAAGCGCCCGGGGTTCTACGCCCGACGGGAGGGAGCACCCTCCCGCACGAACGCATCGATCCGCTGCCAAAAATCGGGCTGCTCGTGGCAGTCGCTGTGTCCTCTGCCTGCTATGGTCCAGAGCCGGACGGTCTCGGAATCTCCGGCCCGTTGCAGCTTCCTCGCCTGCTCCACAGGAACGACCGCGTCGCCTTCCCCATGAACCAACAACATCCTTGCGTGGGTCCTTCCGATCACGTTCACAGGAGCGAAGCGGTCGAACCGTGCGCCAATGCTGAGCTGCAGGTACTCCAACGTCAGCCACACCACCGGAAAGTAGGGAACGTGTCGTTTCTCGAACTCCGGCCGCATCACATCCACGGGGTGTGCCATGGCGCCGACCGTCACGACGCTGCTGATGCGATCATCAAAGGCCGCGGCGTGAATCGCCGCGCCACCGCCGACGGACAGCCCGATGATGCCGATCGGCCCGGGTGGCCTGGCAGCGCGCTGCACCACGAAGTCAACCGCCGCGCGGATGTCCTCGGAGAACATCAGCAGGTTGGGATACCGGTCCGCATCGCTGCTCCCGTGGTTGCGTGCATCAAACGCCAACAGGTCGTATCCCATGCCATGGAGGTGCTGTACATAGGGCATGGTCCGTTCGACGTTGCGTCCCCAGCCGTGCACCAAAATCAGCGTGGGTAGCGGGTCCGATGTTTCCTGAGGCGCGGGGATCCACCACCCATACAGGTGACGGTTGCGCCGGGTCGGGAACCGCACTTCGCTGAAGGGGATACCGAAAGCGGCGGGCGTGGTGGTGTGTGGTCGGCGAGGATAGTGATAGACCAACCGCACCCAGAGGTCCATCAGACCAACCACGGCAATGAGACCTGCGACAACCCACACAGCCGTCATGCGACCGATCGCCTTTTCACTCGCTGTCCAATGACCACCGGATGTGCTCGGACGGCGCGGCTCGCGCGCCGTGCCGGAACGTAACGAGACGTGCGGTTGCGTGCAGGGTAGCGTGAGGCGGTGCGCTCACTCGTAGATCTTTTCGCCCACCGCGCCCGACTCGAGGGCGTCGAGCTCGAGATCGCGCGTGGCGTTCGCGCGCCGAGCGGCTTCGCGCTCCTTGTACCACTCGCTGCCCGCGATGGCGGCCATGACCTCGTTGGTACCGGTCCAGATCGAGGCCAGCCGCAGGTCGCGATGAATGCGCTCGATCGGAAACACGTTGGTGTAACCGATGCCGCCCATCACCTGCATGGCGTGGTGGACCACCTGCTGGCAGGACTCGGTGACGAACTTCTTGGTCTCCGACACCAGCCGGCGGACGCGCGGCGACGCCCCTTCGTGCTGCACGGCGAGACAGGTGCTGTAGACGAACGCCCGCGAGGCATCGAGCAGCATCGCGGCATCCGCGATCTGGAAGCTGACCCCCTGAAAGCGGTTGATCACCTGCCCGAACGCCTTGCGCTTGCTGGTGTAGGTGGTGGCGACCTCAAGCGCCGGCCGCGCAGCGCCGATGGTCATTGCCGCGGTGCCCAGCCGCTCGGGGATCATCATCGTGTTGAACACGGCGAGGCCCCCGTGCAGCCCGCCCACCAGGTTGTCCTTGGGGACCGGCACGTTCTTGAACACGACGCGACTCGCGCCGCCGCCGCGGCATCCCATCAGACCGTAGATGTAGTCGGCGGAGACGCCGGGACCACGATCGACGATCAGGCAGGAGATGCCGCGCCGTGGCTCGGCTTTGGGATCCGTGCGCGCGTAGACCAGGAAGTAGTCAGCCGCGGTCCCGCCCACGATGAAGCGCTTCTGGCCGTTGAGCAGGAAGTGATCTCCACGATCCTCGGCCACGGTCGCGGTGCCGAAGAAATCGGACCCACTGCGCGGCTCGGTGAGACACTCGGCGGCGAAGAGGTCGCCTTTGAGCAACGGCACCACGTACTTCTGCTTCTGGGCATCGGTGCCGTGGAGGACGATGGCGTCGCAGACCAACTCGGCGCCGACCCCGAAGGTGCAGGCGAAGATGTAGCCGAGCGCGCCGACCTCTTCCAGCACCATGGCCGTGGTCACCCAGTCGAGGTCGCGACCGCCCCACCGTTTCGGGTAGCGACAGCCCATCAGATTGCGGCGGCCCGCCTCGCGCAAGAACTCGCGCGGGAAATCAATCTTGTCCGCATCCATGTCGAGGACCAGCTGGCGTGGCACCGACTTGACGAAGTCCCGGACTTCCTCGCGCAGGGTGCGCTGGGTCTCGGTGAGCGTGAAATCGAACATCGCGGCCTCCGTTGTCAGGTACGTCCTCTCCGAGGGGTGTCTTGCCACCCCAACCGCCAGGATAGGAGCCCGCGCGGCGGTCGGCCAGAGTGGGCCGCTGGCAAACCCGAGAGGACCGGTCCGGGATGACGGATCGGCGGGATAGGCAGGCTCGGCAGGACAGGCGGGATGAACCTACAAGTCCGGGGCGCTTGGCTCCTTCGTCTTCTTCTTGCTGGTGAAATCCCACCTTGCCGCCGGAGCGACCGCTGGCTTGCGCGAGGTGGCGGTCCGGCGGTTCCGACCCTATGGTTCCTTTCCCTTCCATTCGAGGACCGCCCTTCCATGAGCGATTCCCTCTCCCGCCGCGATTGGATCAAGGTGGTCGGCGCCGCCGGCGCCGGCTCCATGCTCGTCCCCGGCATGACCACGCACATCCACCCGCAAGGCGCTCCCATCTTGCCGCTCACCTCGACGAGCGAGGTCTTCATTCCCCCGCGCGGTCGCGGCTTCATGAAGTTCAGCTTCGACTTCCCGGAGCCGTCGGTCGAGTTCGACGGCGTGCGCATCGGCTTTCTGGTGTTCAGTCGCGAGAATGCCTACGGCCTCGATCGCGACCGTATGACCGTGGAAGGTTCGGCTGACGAGCTGACGCTCACCGCGTCGGGCTTGGTGTGGGCCGGTGGCCAGGAACGCGTCCAAGGCACGGTGGTGGCGAGGATCCGGAAGCGCGGCGGCGCGGTCGAGTGCGACGTGACGGCCGAGATGGGACAGCCGATCAAGGCGGTCACGATGATCCTCCGTGGTGTGCCGCGCGGACACATCTCCACGGCCGGCGGCGATCCCTTCGACCCGCGGGACAACGAGATCCTGATCGGCTATCCGTTCGGCGCGGGCGATCTCTTCGGCGGCAACACGGCCGGCAGCATGACGACCCCGCTCGCCGCCATCCAACAGGGCGACGATGCCTTCTTCTACATTTCGTCCCTCGACGATCACGTGCGCGCTAAGCGGTTCTACTTCCAGCCAGGCCCGAACGGCTACCGCGTGGAGGCGGTGCACGAGGTCGAAGGATGGATGGACCGGACGCGCGTCCAAGTACCGACCTGGCGGTTCGGTCGCACCAGCACGCTCGACGCCGCGACGGACCTGCACTACGCGCACCTCGAGCGCGCATACGGTCTCCCGGCTTGGGAAACGCGCGACGACGTTCCCGCCTGGCTCCGCGACGTGGCGCTCGTCATGACGCTCCACGGCGAGCACTACACGGGCTACGTGTTCAACGACTACGCGCGGATGGCGGAGATCCTCCGCTGGGTGGCGACCAAGATCCCCGCACGGCGGGTGCTCGCGTTCGTCTCCGCGTGGGACGGGCGCTACTACTGGAACTACCCCAACTACGAGGCGTCCCCCCGCATGGGCGGCGACGCGGGGTTCCGCAAGCTCGTGCAGGAAGCGCAGCACCTGGGCTTCCACATGATGCCGATGTTCGGCGCCAACGTCGCCAACCGGCGGCAGCCGCTGTTCCAGCGCGTCGCCGACGCGGCCACCTACAAGATCGACGGTGACCGGTTCGACACGAATTGGGTG
>CAYWNR010000243.1:0-6051 GCA_964459705.1 uncultured Gemmatimonadaceae bacterium
CTGGCCGCCGCGTCCAACCGGATCAAGCTGATTACGGTCGGCAAGACCACGCGTGGCCTGGATTGGGAGATCGCCATCATCTCGTCGCCCGACAACCTGGCAAGCCTGGACAAGTACAAGGACATCTCGCGCAAGCTGGCCGACGGACGTGGGCTAACGGACGAAACCGCGCGGGCGCTGGCGCGAAGCGGCAGGGCGATCGTGCACCTGGACGGCGGGCTCCACTCCACGGAGGTCGCGGGAGCGCAGCAGACCATCACGCTTGCCTACAAGCTCGTGGCGTCGCAGGGCGATCCGGAAGTAGACAACATTCTCAACAACGTGATCGTGATGTTGTGGCCGACGCTGAACCCCGACGGGCAAAACGAAGTGACGGCCTGGTACCGGAAGAACGTCGGCACCCGGTACGAAGTGAGCCCCTTGCCCGACCTCTACCAGGAGTACGTGGGGCACGACAACAATCGCGACGGCTACATGAACAACATGCTGGAATCGCAAGACGTGACCCGCACCGAGGTGGAGTGGGCGCCGGTCATCTTCTACTGCCAGCACCAGACGGCGCCGTTTCCGGCGCGGATCTACATTCCGCCCTTCGTGGAGCCGATTTCCTCCAACATCCATCCGTTGATGGGACGCTGGTTGAACCTGGTGGGTACCGGCATTGCCGCGTACCTGGATGCCCACGAGATGCCTGGGGCCATCCACCGCGTGGGCTTCGACAACTGGTATCCCGGGTTCCTGGACTACACCCACATCTTCCGCAACAGCATCTCCTTCTTCACGGAGACCGCGCTCTACCGCTACGCCACGCCCCGCTTCTATACGGTGGACGAGTTTCCTCCCGACCAGCGCGATCTGGCCGCCGGGGTGTTCTACAGCAGTCCATGGAAGGGGGGCTGGTGGCGGCTGCGTGACGCCGTGAGCTACATGGAAGGCGCGTCCATGGCGGTGCTGGACATGGCGGCCAAGTACCGCGAGGAACTGCTGTTCAACCGCTACCAGGCGGCGCGCGACAACGTGGAGCGGTTCCGCGAGAATGCGCCGTACGCCTACGTCATTCCGCGCGCACAGCGCGATCTGCCGGAAGCGGCCACCCTGGTGCAAAAGCTGATGATCAACGGCATCGAGGTGCATCAGGCCGCGAAACCGTTCCATGCCGACGGCCGCGACTATCCCGTCGGCACGTGGGTGGTACTGATGGACCAGCCATTCTCGCCGCTGGTGAAGGAGTTGTTCGAGGTGCAGCGGTATCCGGAGCTGCGCGAGTCGCCCAATGGCGCGCCTCGGCGGCCGTACGACGTGACGGGCTGGACGCTGACCATGCAGATGGACGTCCACGTGGCGCCGGTGCTGCAGCCGGTGAGCGATGAGCAGCGCGCCAACCTGCAGCCCATCGCCCAGTTCACGCCCCCGCCGGGAAGCGTGGAAGGCGGGGGGGCAACCTATGTGCTGAGCCACAAGCCCAACGCGTCCTTCAAGGCAATCAACGACATCCTGGCCGAGGGAGGCCGGGTGGGGTTTGCCTCGACCGAGGTGGAGACCGCCGAAGGCCCGGAGTTGGGAGCCGTTGTCGTGTCGGGCGTGAGTCGCGAGCGCATGGCCACGATCGCCAATGACAACTCGCTCGTCGCCAGGGCGGTGGCGGCGCCGCGCGACGTGATCATGGTCAAGAAACCGCGCGTGGGGTTGTACCGCGCCTGGATGCCCATCATCGACGAAGGCTGGACACGCTGGTTGCTGGAGAACTACGACTTCGCGCCCATCACGCTGCGCAATGGCGACATCCAGGCGGGCGACCTCCGCGACCGCGTTGACGCCATCATTCTCCCCGACGCTTCATCGCGGCAGCTGCGCGACGGCTTCGGCCCGGGAATCGACCCCGGCGAATTCACCGGGGGCATCGGGGAAGTGGGCGTGGAAGCCCTGCGCCAGTTCGTACAGGCGGGCGGCATCCTGATCACCTTCAACAACGCCTCGGTGTTCGCCATCGACGAGCTGGGGCTTCCGGTGAAGAACGTGCTGGCGGGAGTGAAGCCGGAAGACTTCTACTGCTCGGGCGCCTTGCTGCGGGTCGAGGTGCAGGACGCGAACGACCCGGCGGTCTGGGGCCTGCCGCACGATCCCATCGTGATGTTCGAGCGCGGGCCGGCCTTCGAGCCCAAGGACGGATTTCGCGGGCGCGTGCTGGCTTCCTATCCCAAAGACGAAAGTCCGCTGATGAGCGGCTACCTGCTGCATCCCGAGGCGATCCAGGGGAAGGCGGCGGCGCTGGAAGTGCAGGTCGGCAACGGGCGCGTCTACCTGCTCGGCTTCCGCCCGCAGTGGCGCGGCCAGTCGCACGGAACCTACAAGTTCATCTTCAACGCGATCTACGAATCGCAGGGGCTGTCCAAGCCGGCGCCGGCGGCCAAGAGAGCCGAAAAGGCGGTGGGCCAGCCGACGCACTGAGACTTCACCATCTGGCCGGAGCATCCCGTGCCTCGATATCAACCGTCCTTCGCGCTCCGCGCGTTCTGCGCGCTGCTGCTCACGGTCGCCCCCGCCGATGCGCAGACGCCGGACACCGTGGCAGCCGACACGTTGCTCACGCCCGCGATGTCCCTCACGCTCCGCCGGCCCGCGGATCTACAGTTCTCGCCCGACGGGTCCCGGCTCGCCTTCGTGGTGCAGGAGCCGCCGCAGGGAACCAACCGGCAGCGGCACATCTGGATGCTCGACGTGCGGCGTCGCACGCTGCGGCAGTTCACGCAGTCCGAGAAGTCCGAATCGTCTCCCCGCTGGTCGCCGGACGGCTCGCTCCTCGCCTTCACCTCGAACCGCGACGGCACCAATCGCCTGTACCTCATCTCGACGGCGGGTGGCGAGGCGCAGCCGTTGACCAAGGGCAAGTGGTCGGTGGGCTCGTTCGAGTGGTCGCCCGACGGCAAGCAGCTGGCCTTCCTGGCCGCGGACACGACGACCGCCGCCGAGAAGAAGAAGCAGGACGACAAGGATGATGCGCGGGTGGTGGACCGCGATGACAAGCACACGCGTCTCTGGCTGGTCGATGCGGCAACAGGCGCAACCCATCCGGTGACCGACCCCGCCTGGGACATCGGCCAGTTCGTGTGGGCCGCTTCCGGCCAGGAGGTCATCGCCTCGGCCACCGACCAGCCCGCCTCTGACGAAATCACCACGCGCATCATGACCATCAGCCTAGCCGACGGTCAGCTCCACCAGCTCGCCGCGCCCAAGGGGTTCTTCCGCATCCTGCGCCTCTCGCCGGACGGCCAGACCCTCTACTACGTGGGCTGCCGCGTGGACGGACCGGAGCCGCAGGACCTGATGGCGTTGTCCTTGGGCGGTGGACCCGCGCGCAACCTCACCGCGTCATCGCTGGACCGGCCCGTGGGCAGCATCTACTTCCGCCCCGATGGCTCCATGCTGGCGGTGGTCCAGCTCGGCTTCCAGGAGCAAATGGTGGGGTTATCTCACGATGGCGCGCGGCAGAGCACTCTCCAGACGCCCAGCATCAGCGGCTTCGCCATCGCAGACTCCGGCACGGTCGCCTACGTGGCCGAATCCGCTACACTGCCGCCGGAGCTTTACTTGATGGACGGCGACCAATCCATCCAACTCTCGCACTTCAACGATGCCTGGCGGAAGCTCGCGCTGGGGAAGGTCGAGCGGTTCCGCTACCGCAGCTTCGATGGCACGGAGATCGAGGGCGCCCTGCTCACCCCGCCGAGGTACGACGGGCACTCCCGACTGCCCCTCGTGACCCTGGTGCACGGCGGCCCGACGGGCGCCTGGCGTGACGCCATCGAGACCTGGGGACAGCTTCTGGTCACGCACGGCTATGCGGTCTTCTATCCCAACCCCCGCGGCTCCACCGGCTACGGCCAGAAGTTCATGGAAGCCAACCGCGGCGACTGGGGTGGCGGCGACTACCGAGACGTGATGGTCGGGATCGATACGCTGATCGCGCGGGGCGTGGCGGATCCCGACCACCTGGGAATAGGCGGTTGGTCCTACGGCGGCTACATGGCTGAGTGGGCCATCACGCAGACGAATCGGTTCAAGGCCGCCGTGTCGGGCGCGGGCATGGCCAACCTCATCTCGGAATTCGGCACGGAAAGCGGTCCGGCCTATGACGAGTGGTTCTACGGATTACCCTGGGAGAAGCCGGATGGCTTCCTGAAGAGCTCGCCGTTCATGTACCTGAAGAACGCCCACACCCCCACGCTCATCCTCCAGGGGGAGGAAGATCGCACCGATCCGCTGGGACAGAGCCAGGAGCTGTACCGCGGCCTCAAGCGCTACGGTGTGGAGGCCAAGCTGGTGGTGTATCCTCGCGAGCCGCACGGCCTGCGGGAGGAGAAGCATCTGCTGGATCGGCTGACCCGCATCGTGGAGTGGTATGACCGGCACCTGAAGTGATCGGGCGGGAAAGGACGCGCCGCCAACGGAGCGCCCGGCTGAAGGTGGAGTCCCGATCCGAGCACACCCTCACGCCGGTGCGCCTGGAACTCGCCGGAATCCCGACGTATGTTCTCCCATCTCTGAACTGAGCGGACTACCCGACCTCTCGAATCCGTGACGCTCCCCAGCCGACTCGCGGCCCTCACCCTCTGCGCCACCTTCCTCGCCGGGCAACCCACGGTGGTGTGCGCCCTCGCGTGCGCGATTCAGGCGCACCGGGCCGCCGATGGGCCGGCGGGCACGATGGTCATGCGGTCGCACGACGGACCCGGCCCCGCGATGCAGTGTCGGGCTAACCAGATCCGCACCCAGCGTGTGCCGCCCGCAGCGTTGGTCGTGAGCGTCTCGGTGCCGGTGACGATCGGGACGCTTCCCTTCCCCGTGGAAACCAGCCGGGTCGCCTGGCGGCCCGCGGAACCGCCCGCCGCCTCGGCGGGCCGAGCGGTCGAACCTCCCCCTCCCCGCCTCCGCTAGCGCCTCGCAGCCCGAAGTGTGCGCGTCGCGCGCGCCGGCTACGATGCCGGCGAGCGCGGCCACTCATGCATGACGGACCACGGAGGGGACACTTGCGACATTCGACCGTCGGGGTCGCCGCATTGGCGGCGGCCCTGCTCCTGACGATTGCATCGCCGCATGCCGCGACGGCGCAGGACCAGCGGATCGCGATCGGCGGCCAACAACAGGATCTCGAAGCGCTCACCGGCGAGAGCGAGGCGCAGCTTCGTATCACCGGCTTCGGCATCGGGAGTTACACGTACGACGGCAAGACGCGCGACAACTCGTTCGCGGCCGGCAAGCTCGCGCTCTCGGCGTTCCGCGAGCTGAACAACTATCTGTGGGTCTTCGGTCAGCTCACGACGGCCCTCGAGCAACCCGAGCCGGGCGCCGACGAGATCGCCACGTCCACCGAGATCGACAATCTCATCGTCAGCGCCACCGTCCCGGGCGCGACCAACCTCAACTTCGGCTTCGGCAAGTTCGACGTGCCGGTCGGGTTCGAGCGCGACGACGAGCCGCTCAATCTCCAGGCCACGACCTCGTTCAACTTCGAGCTGGCCCGCCCCGCCAAGATGGTGGGCGTCGTGGGACGCTGGGCGTTGTCGCCGAAGCTCGACCTCACGGGCCTCGTCTCGAACGGCTGGGAATCGCAGATCGATCCAAACCACGCCAAGTCGGGTGCCGTGCGCATTGGCCTGCTACCGGCCGAGGGCGTGAGCCTCGGCGTGAGCGGGATCTACGGACCCGAGGGCGAGGCCGATGCCACCAACAACCGCTACCTCGTGGACGTGGACTACGCCTTCCAGCCGATCCAGCGCGTGATCGTCGCCGGTGAAGCCAACTTCGGCGGCGACCGCGGCGTGCTGGCCGGCGGTGGTGACGCCACCTGGAAGGGCGCGACGATTACGCTGTTCGTGCGGCCGCTGCGCAGGATCGGCATCACCGGGCGCGCGGAGGTGTTCGACGATCCCGACGGCGCGCGCACTGGCCAGGCACAGACGCTGGAGTCGTACACCATCGCGCCGATGTACTTCCTGGGCGTGGGCCGCGAGGGGATCTTCGCCAACGTCGAGCACACGACGTTCCGCATCC
>CAYWNR010000244.1:0-6048 GCA_964459705.1 uncultured Gemmatimonadaceae bacterium
GTGGCGCAAGGTGGCGTGCTCACGGTGGATTTCGGCAAGCCGCCCGAGAAGCTGCCACCGGCGGACGCACGTTTCTGCGGCACACCCGGGCGAAACGGCTTCCAGCTTCGCCATTTCCTGAGGGGCGAACTCCCGGACGACTACCTGGCGAGCGTCGGTGCCTTGACCGCGCGGACTCCCAATACGGACGCGCTGGTGGAGTTCGTGAAACGGACGTTCCCAGAGTTTCTCGCAGAATACCGCTAGGGTGACGGGCTGTCGGCTGTCGGCGGCAGGTGACAGGATAGACGGCGAGACGGCCGGCGGGCGGTAGGGATTGGAGCGCGGCTCCTCTGAGGCTCCGCCTGACCCGCGGTCGAGCGGCCAAGGGTACGCGTTGCTCGGGAACCCGCGTCGGGGTATCAGAGTGGACGATCCCGGGCCCGAGCTTCGTCCCTGTCAGAAAACGCGGGTGTCGCTCGTTCCTAGATCGAGGATACCGGGTGGTTGTTTCAGATTGTACCAACCCATCGGCCGAGAAACGGCCGATCGGTGAGGATCGATCGATGCACAAGATCACGTCACGCTCCGGAGGTCATACCGTGCGGTCTTCGTTCCTGGTGTTGGCGCTGGCTGCGCTTGCCTGCAACGACAGCGCCCCGACGGTTCCCACGGCGGGAACCGCAAATCTGCGTGTGGTGAACACGTTGACGGGCGGGTCCGCCGTGGACGTGCTCGTTGGCGGGCAGGTCGTCATCGCGAATCTGGCGCCCGGCGCGGTGAGCGCGGTCACCGCCGTTCCCGAAGGCGCACAGCAGGTGGCGTTCCGGATCAGCGGAGGGAGCGCGGGTCCGGCCACGTCGCTCACGCTTCCTCCCGGCGACACGACGACGGTGCTGACGGTGGATTCGTCCACCATCATCAATCCGTGGGTCCTGAGCGACAGCGGCGCCGCGGTGCCGGCGGGTCGAACGAAGCTCCGCGCCGTGCACTTCGCGGAAAACGCGCCGAGTCTCCTCGCCTGGCGCACGCAGCCCGACTACGGGACGTTCATCACGATCCAGTTCCCGTTCCCCTACCGGACGGCCACGCCATATCTCGAGAGCGATCCGGGCGACTGGCGCATCCTCGTCGCGACCGAGGCGTACAACGCCGGCATCCCGATGCTGACCGACACGCTGGCGCTGTCGGACGCGATCACCGTGCCCGCCGGAGAGTCTCGCACAGTGATCCTCATGGATGATGGGGCGGGGGGCGTGCAGCTCGTGGTGCTCGATCGGTAGCGTGCTGCCGTCTACCGCGTGCAGGGCGCAGCGTGCAGCGTGCAGCGTACGGTAGGCGAGACCATACACCGGACACGACGGTACGTCTTACACGCTGCACGTTGCACGTTGCACGTTGCACGCTGCACGCTGACGCAACGCACCCTATACGAGCCGCTCCACCCGCCGATCCGGCACCAGCCACAACAACGCCACGAAGACGAACAGGCCGGCCGCAACACGAGGTTGGACGAGCGCCACCGGAATGGCCGCGATGTACGACGCGAGCGACACCTTCTCCTTGCCGCCGGCGCCCACCGCGGCCCGGAGCCGTGAGTTGGGGCCCTCGTGCTTTACGATCGCGTATTGCAGGATGGAGTACGCAAGCGCCGACATGAGCAGCACAACGCCGTACGCGGCGGTCGGCACCGGCGCCAGACGACTGTCGCCCATCCAGCCCGTCACGAACGGCACCAACGACAGCCAGAACAGCAGGTGCATGTTCGCCCACAGGACGGCGCCATTCACCCGTTCCACCAGATGCAGCATGTGATGGTGGTTGTTCCAGTAGATGCCGAGGAACACGAAGCTCAAGGTATAGGTCGAGAGCGCGGGCAACGTGGGACGAAGCGCGGCCAGCTGGCCGCCGTGCGGCGCCGGCAATGCGAGCACCATCACGGTGATGATGATGGCGATCACGGCGTCGCTGAACGCCTCGAGGCGCGTGCTGGTCATGCGGAACTCCGGCCGGGGATCGGGGAAATGACATACCGTACGCCGCGTTTCGGCAACTTCGTCAGGCCGCTACCCACCCTTCCCGCGCCCGCAGCCAGCGGATCGTGATTTCCAGTGCCTCCCGGAGCGACCGTGGCTGATACCCGAGATCCCGACGTGCGGGCGTGATGTTCGCGCGCCGGTCCTCGAGAAACGCGCGAACGAAGCGCGGTGTGATCGGCGCGATCCCGCCCAGGAGCCCCCACGCTTCCGCCACGCGCGCGACGCCGAGTGCCAGCAGCGGCGGCAGCGGTACGACCTGACGGCGCACGCCGCCGAGCGCGGACGCGAGGTCCAGGAACTCCTCGAACGACGCGTTGTCGCCGCCCAGGACATAGTGCGCGCCGCTGCGGCCACGATCGGCTGCCAACCGAATCCCCTCGGCCACATCGCCGACGTAGACATAGTTCGATAGCGCACCCCCGTCAGCCAGTCGGACGCGCAGGAGGCCGTGGAGATACAGGGAAATGGCGCGGGTCACCGCGTTCGCGTCGGTGAGTGGACCCGGCCCGAATACCCGCGTCGGATGCACGATGACGGCCTGGTGTCCGGCGTTCGCATACGACTCGACCAGGCGCTCGCCCTCACGCTTCGTCTTCTCGTAGGGGGTGGGGCGGGCAGCGCGCCCGACTCCTTCCGCGGGCCGGAACGGCGACAGGGTCAGGATGGTCGAGACGTGGACGAGCCGTCGCACGCCGAACCACTCGCACGCCTCCAGCATCGTCGCGACCGCCTCTACGTTGATCGACCGATACGCGTCGCGCTCGCGCATCCATGCCCGCGCGCAGGCGGCCAGGTGCAGCACGGTGTCCGCACCCTCGACGGCGCGGCAAACGGCCGCGCGGTCGCGGATGTCCCCTACGCGGACGTCCAGTCGGGACCGCACTGCCGGGTCGAGGAGCCGCGGATTGCGCACGAGCACGCGCACCCGGGAACCGGCTCCAGCGAGCAGCGGGAGGAGGTAGCTCCCGATGAAGCCGGTCGCGCCGGTAACGAGGATGAGATCGTGCATGGGAACCTCCCGCCGTATAGGCCCGTGCCGGCTGGTGACACGATCGGGACCGGATGGCAAGCGAGCGTCAAGTCGTTGGGCGGTCGAGGGTTCGTCAACGGCCAGCGCGGCTGGATGGGATGGGCTCGCGGACTGGGCCGGGAGAGCGCATCTTCGGGAGCCCGGCGCGGACTCTCGTAACACCGACGCGGAGGATACCATGAAGTGGGTGCTCATCGTCGTCGCGGTGCTCGGCGGCGTGGTCCTGCTGGTCACCATCATCGGCGCGTTCCGGCCGAAGACCCACACCGCCACCTATTCCGCGGTGCTCGCCGCGGGCCCCGAGCGTATCTGGGACGTCATCGCGGACATCGAGCACCAACCCGAGTGGCTGCCCGAGGTCACTAAGGTCAAGCGGCTACCCGATCGCGACGGCAAGCCGAGCTACCGCGAGACATTCGGGCGGTTCGATGCGACCACGGTGGTCACGACATTCGATCCACCCCGGCTGCTCGTGAAGGAAATCCTCCCGGGCGGCGCGTTCTACGGCTCGTGGACCTGGGAGCTGACCCCCGAGGGCGAACGTACGCGGCTCGCGATCACGGAGCGGGGCACGGTCGAGAATCCGCTCTTCCGCGGCATGATGATCTTCTGGGACAACACGAAGTCCGCGCGGCAGTTCGGGGAGGCGCTCGCCAAGCGACTCGGCGTCTCAATCGAGCCGGATCGCTAACCGCCCGCCACGCACTCCGCAGATAGCGGGGCTCATTCCCTTCCCCGACAACCGGGGTCGCCAATCGCGATTCGCCAATCGCCAATCGCCAATCTGCACTCCGCCCCCCCTACTAGTACTAGTAGGTTGCGGCGCCCGAGCGGCTTTCCCACCTTCGTGGAAGCGGGCTCGGGCACGCCAAGGTGCAACGAAAGCCAAGGCTCAGGTGTCCTAACAGGATTGGAGTCCCCGAATGCCCGCGCTTTCGCCAAGGACCACCAATGCGCCTTCCCACCAATCGCCCGCTTCTCATCGTCGCGGTCATCGCGATTCTGGGAATACCGGCGGCCTGGCTGCTCGCCGGGAACCGTGGCCCCTCCGATCCGTCCGTCGTCGCAGGTGTCAAGCGCGGTCCCTTCGCCGTCACCGTGACGACGTCGGGGGAGCTGAAAGCGCGGGAGTCCGTGCAGATCACCGCGCCGGCGAGCGCAATGCAGGCCGGCGCATACCAGATGAAGATCGCCTCGATCGTTCCCGAGGGAACCGTCGTCAAGCAGGGCGACGTCGTGGCAAGCATCGATCGCTCGGCGCTGGCCACGCGGCTGCAGGACGTGACGCTCGCGCTCCAGAAGGCGGAAGCGCAGGCGGAGCAGGCAATGCTCGATTCGACGCTCACGCTATCGACGGCGCGCGAGAACATCCGCTCCATGGAACTGCAGCTGGAAGAGCGGAAGCTCGCCAAGGAGCAAGCCGTCTACGAAGCGCCCACCGTCAAGCGCCAGGCGGAGATCGACTACGAGAAGGCCGAGCGCGGGCTCGCGCAGGCCAAGGCGGACTACCTCACCCGTACCGAGCAGGCCAAGGCGAAGATGCGCGAGGTGGGGGCCGACGTGGCGCGGCAGCGCAACCTGCTCGGCCTGATTCAGAGCGTGCTGGAGGGGTTCACCATCCGGGCGCCGGCGCCGGGGATGGTCATCTACGTGACCGAGTGGAACGGCCGCAAACGCACCGCCGGCTCGCAGGTCACGTCCTGGGATGCAGCGGTCGCCACGCTGCCGGACCTGTCGCAGATGGAATCGGTCACCTACGTCAATGAGATCGACGTCCGGAAGGTCGCGGTCGGCCAACCCGTAACCATCACGCTCGACGCGGATCCCACCAAACACCTCACCGGCACCGTGACGAGCGTCGCCAACGTGGGCGAGCAGCGGCCCAATGCCGACGCCAAGGTGTTCGAGGTGAAGGTCACCGTCGCAGGATCGGATACGACGCTCCGGCCCGGCATGACCACCGGCAACGCCATCGAGACCTTCCGCACGGACAGCGTCCTGTTCGTCCCCATCGAGGCCATCAATAGCGAGAACGGTGTTCCGTTCGTATACAAGGAAACGAGCGGGGGCGCAGAAAAACAGGAAGTCGTCACGGGAGCCATGAACGACGACGAGGTCATCATCGTGCGCGGTCTCGAAGAGGACGACCGGGTGCTTCTGTCACCGCCCACCGACCCGGATGCCTTGAAGCTCGTCCGGCTCCCGGGATCTCCCGTGGATTCCACCGCGGCCGGCGGCGATACCGCGCTGAAGGTCCCCCTCGACGCCCCGAAGGCGGACAGCGGCAAGCCCGTCGCACCACCCAAGTCCGACCACTCCACGCCGCCGAAGTCGGACTGATCCGATGCGTCTGGATCGCGCGACGCTCGCGCGGCTCCGCGGCCGGATCGTCGCCCACGTCGTCTTCAGTGTGCAGACGGCGTTCGAGGCCGTGCGGCACAACAAGATGCGGGCGGGCCTCACGTCGCTCGGTATCCTGTTCGGCGTCGCGTCGGTGATCGCCATGCTGGCCATCGGCAAGGGGGCGGAGCAGGAAATCCTGGAGCAGATGCGGTTGCTCGGATCCAACAACGTGGTGATCGCTCCACTCGTCGAGCAGAAGGAAGGCAAGGTCGACGAGCAACCCGAGAAGCAGGTGAAGAAGTTCTCACCCGGGCTCACCTATGCCGACGCGCAGGCGATCGCGCGGGTGATCCCCGCCGTGGAAGTGACGAGCGCCGAGATCGTGGTGAACACGACGCTCACGCGGGAGGGACGGCACCGGTCCGGCAAGGTCGTGGGCGTGGATACGACGTACTTCCGCCTGACGAATCTCGAGCTTGGGAGCGGCCGGTGGTTCACGCCGCTCGAGGTCCAACGCGGCCTCCCGGTGGCGGTGATCGGCTACGGCGTGCGGTCGCGGTTCTTCACCACGGAAGACCCGATCGGTCGACCCCTCAAGGTGGGCGGTGTGTGGGTGACGGTGGTGGGCGTGCTGCGGGACCGGCACGTGAGCAGCCA
>CAYWNR010000245.1:0-6024 GCA_964459705.1 uncultured Gemmatimonadaceae bacterium
TCTCGCGAAGCCGCGTCGGGCGACGCGGGCGTTGGTCTTGACACCCACGCGGGAGTTGGCGGCGCAGATCCTCGGCGACCTCCAGGATCTCGGGAAGCACACCTCGATCACCGGCGCCGCCGTGTTTGGTGGCGTGGGGATGGGCCCACAGGAGACGGCGTTCCGTCGGAAAGTGGACGTGCTCATCGCCACGCCGGGCCGGCTGCTCGACCACCTGCAGTCGGATTATGCGCGGCTCGATGCGATCGAGTACTTCGTCCTTGACGAAGCCGACCGGATGCTCGACATGGGCTTCCTGCCAGATGTGAAGCGCATCATCGGTAGGCTTCCCGAGCGGCGCCAGACCCTCCTCTTCAGCGCCACGATGCCGGAGCCGATCGTCGCGCTGACGCGCGAGATGCTCAAGTCACCGGTCCGCATTCAGCTCCAGCGGCGGGCGGCCCCGGCCCCGGGGATCACGCAGGCGGTGTATCCGGTGCCGCAACACTTGAAGCGGAGCCTGCTGGTGAAGCTGCTCGAGCGCGGTGACTTGAAGGAAGCGCTGGTGTTCACGCGCACGAAGCACCGTGCCGACCGACTCGCCAAGGCGCTGGTGAGCGCGGGCATCGTGGCGGAGCGGATCCACGGCAATCGGTCGCAGCCGCAGCGCACGGCGGCGCTCGCGGGATTCAAGTCGGGCAAGTTCCGGGTGTTGGTCGCCACCGACATCGCGGCGCGCGGCATCGACGTGGAAGCGTTGGGGCACGTGGTGAACTTCGACGTGCCGAAGGTGCCGGACGACTACATCCATCGCGTGGGCCGGACGGCCCGGGCGGAGGCGGTCGGTGAGGCGTTCACGCTGGTCGCGCCGGAGGAAGAGGCCGAGCTGCGGGCCATCGAAAAGGTGGTGGGGCAGCGGTTGCCCCGAGTGACGGTCCCCGACTTCGACTACCGCGCCAAGGCCGAGGAGAAGCTGGAGGTGCCACTCGTCGAGCGGATCGCGGCGATCCGGATGCGCAAAGCCGACGATCGGGCGCGGGCCAAGGTCAACGCGGAGCGCCGCGCGGCGGCGGCCCTGCGCGGGATGGCGTCGCCCGGCCCCACACGCTCACGCCGGTCCCGCGGCCGGCGCGGTTGACACCGACGAGAATTGACTCTATAGTACAAAGTACTTTACCGTACAGACGGTCACGCGATCATGCGGCTCTTCGACCTGTTGTTCCTCGCGCTGTTCGTGACCGGCGTCGGCCTGCTGGTCGCGTCCGCGGTCGCCGCCGTTCGTGGTCGCGGCCGCGCCGCGAGGACCCTGCTGCGACGGCTCGGGCTCGCCGCGATCGCGTATCTCGGCATCGTCGTGATCGTGTCACTCGCGTCGCCCCGGCGCATCGTTCATGTCGGCGACGATCAATGCTCCGATGACTGGTGCATCGCGGTCACGAACGTCCGGCGCACGCCCGTGGCCGCGGGCGTTTCCTATGAGCTGACGTTCCGCCTCTCGAGCCGGGCGCGCCGCGTGGCGCAGCGCGAGCGCGGCGTCCGCGTCTACCTGCGGGACGAACGTGGCCGCCGATATGATCCCGATGCCGCGGCGGACGTTCCGTTCGACGTCCGGCTCGATCCGGGGCAGCAGGTCACCACCACGCGCGTGTTCACCGTGCCCGCCGACGTGCCCGCCGTCGGACTCATTGTTGCGTTGGGAGGCGGCTTGCCGTTTCCCGGATGCTGCATCATCGGTGACGAAGGCAGCCTGCTGCACAAACGAACGGAAGTGCGACTCACCTAGCGTTCGCGGCGTGCGTGGCTGGCCGCCGCGAAACGGCAATCGTGCTACTGTGGCTTGAACGCGAGG
Source organism: uncultured Gemmatimonadaceae bacterium (assembly GCA_964459705.1). Taxonomy (GTDB): domain Bacteria; phylum Gemmatimonadota; class Gemmatimonadetes; order Gemmatimonadales; family GWC2-71-9; genus JAOTWJ01. Next base: position 1,829 of record CAYWNR010000245.1, read on the forward strand.
CTGTCCGTCGCGTTGCCCGGAAACGTCTCCAAACCCGCCATGGTGGTGCAGGATCGCCGATCGTCTTCATCGGGTGCGAATCACGCTGGCCGACGCAGGTTCGAGCGTCTGTCTAGTTGTCTTCGTACTTGAACGACACCTTGACCTTGGCCCGGTAGCTCTCGATCTTGCCGTCCTTCATCTGCATGTCGAGTTGGGAAATTTCCGCCACGCGGATGTCGCGCAGGCTCTTCGATGCGCGCGCGACCGCGGCGGCGGCTGCTTTCTCCCAGGACTGTGTGCTGGTGCCAACCAGCTCGATGATCTTGTAGACGCTCTCCGCCATGTTGGATGCTCCTCAGTATGGGTGGGCTGCCCGCTAGCAGGTGTGCGGCTGCGCAGCGGTCGGCCACTCGACGACGGCCGCGTGCGTCACCGATGTCATCCGGGAACCTGCCACGCGGGCGAGCGGCACGCTAGGCCGCGCCCGGAAGCGGGACGCGGCAGCGTCGTGCGCTGATTCTCCCGCCGTGTGCCCGGGGTGTCCGCACACGACCTCACGATGGCTTCCTTGCTACGACACACCACACGCGATGCGCGACGATCATGGGATCGGGGTATTTGCGTGCTAGGAGCTGGCGCAACGCGTCATCGAAGCGCACCACCTCGGGCGGCGGAAGGCCTCCGGAGCCCACCCCGTTGCACGTCCGCATCCTGCCGCGCCAAGCCACATGCGAGAACGCCTCATCGTGGTCGTAGCAGAACGCCTCGACGAGTGTGAAGCCACCGTGCAGCACTTCCTCGATGCGCTCGGGGAACAGTCCCGTCGACCCAGCCATGGTCCAGGAAGGATTGAACGCCAGGATCAGTTCCTCGGTGTCGCGCGCTACGGGAGCATGTTCCACCAAGTACGGATAGTCGACGATGGCCAGGATACCGTCCGGACGGAGAACCCGCCTGGCTTCCGCCATCGCCGCGTCGCCGTCGAACCAATGCCAGCATTGGCCGGCGGTCACCAGGTCGAAGGCCCCCGCCTCCAGGCCGGTCTGCTCCGCGCGGGCGACCTGAAAGCGCGTCTTGTGCTCCAGATGCCGCTCGCCGGCGACACGCCGTGCCGTCGCTACTTGGTTGGCGGAGGTATCGATGCCCACCACGGCGCTGCCACGCGCGGCGAGCTCCACAGCGACGGTCCCGGGCCCGGTGGCAAGGTCGAGCGACCGGGATCCCTCGAGAGGGACGATCGCGTCGAGTCGCCGATAGAAGGACGGCGGAAGTCCGGGGCGATAGGCCGCGTAGTCGTCGCTGTGTCTTCCGAAGTCGACGGTGCCCATGAGTCGCTAGGGAAGAGCCGAAAACGCGCGCATCAGTCCGTCGCGTCGATCAGCGGCGGATGGCGCGGAGCGGGCCGAGCATCACCCCTGGGCCCGCGCCGCGGCTCAGGCTGGTGGCTTGCCCTTGGCGATACGTACGCCGCTGATCGGTCCACCCAGCAAGGCGCTGATGAGACACAGATGGAAGACGCCCGCCACGAGGGGAACCAGGCCGACCACCATCAGGACGATGCCCGCCGTTCCCGCGCGCTGGGTGTAGCCCCAGCCGATGAGCGCAAGGCCGGCAACGATGCGTGTGATGCGGCCAGCCGGGGTGTTGATGAATTTGGCGAAGCCGGACTGCGCGAAGGACTCAGCCAAGCTCATGTGGTGCCTCCATGGACTGACGTGGAACGGTCGGGTACCGATGGCAGCGGCATGCCCGCCCCGATGATTGCGACCTGCCCGCGAGCGAGGGGAAGGCGAGCGCTCGTACGCCGCACGCCCACCCCGACCAGGAGCCTACCACACGAGTGAGCGGTTCGCTAGCGCGCTCACGGGCGATGAGGCCGACGCGCCGATGTGGCAGCCCGGAGCAAGCGTTGCGCAACTCCGCGAAGCAGGTCCAGGTACTCATCCGCGGCGGCAGCCAAGAAACCGGAGGGGTGTCGGTGGTCGGCGGGCCCATCACTTGAGATGGCTCATCACATTGATGACCACGCCGTTTGGATCTCGCACGTGAAACCGGCGTACCCCCCAGGGTTCGTCGGTCAGCGGATAGACGATGCGACAGCCGCGCGACACGGCCTCGGTGTGAACCGCCTCGACGTCACCAACCTCGACCGTCAGCGTCACGTTCCCATGTGCTGGAGCCGAGGCCTCCCCACGAACAAGGCTGATCTGGGCGGTGGGGTTGTCGGGTGACGCAAGCGTCACGATCCAGTCGATATCCATCGCAACCCGGAAACCCAGCAGCCCCGTGTAGAACGCTCGGCTCTCATCCAGACGGTCGGTCGTGACGTTGGGTACTACGCGGGTGATACCCATCGGTCTCCTGACGTCGTGGTTCCGACTACTGAGCGATTCCGGTCGGTCTCACGGTACCCTATCGCCGAGCATCGAGTCGGCGCTGAAGCGCCGATGACAAATCGCCCACCTCGTCCCATATGACCGAGGAGCCCTGGCAAAAGCCCGCAGCTTGAGCCCCAATCCATTGCTCGTAACCCGAGGTCTTGATGGCCGCGAACGGCGTCCACTCAGCCGTGCTTGTTTGCTGCGCTGGCAGAAACTGGCCGCACACCATGTACTGCTTTCCTCCACTGGGAGTCACAATGTGCCCAATGCGCACATCACGGAAGCGGACAGGATCTGGCGGCCGGTGGGTATGAAAATCAGTAGCGGCTGCGGTGAGCAAGAACTCTACGACTGAATCTACTGATGCTCTTTGCAGTGCGGGGCCAGGTGCCTGGGCGAGATTCAGCGTCTGGGGTTCACTGCGCCTGACTGGAGCCGTGCTGCAGGCTGCGAGACCTAATGCGGCAAACAAGACTGCAAGATGTCGCATGGATTGTCCTCGGGCTAACGGCTTCGGGTTCTGCAACGGGCGCCTTGTCAGCAGCAACGTTGAGCTGACCCCCAAAGTTGATCCACCTATTAGTGGACTCGCTCGCGCTGTTGGACAAGCTTACGCTCGTCCGTGAAGGCCGCAAACTCGGTGGGGGTCAGCTCACCGAGGGCGCTATGCGGCCGGACGTCATTGTAGTCGTTCCTCCAGGCTTCAATGGTGACGCGGGCGCGTTCGATCGACGTGAACCAGTGGAGGTTGAGACAGTCGTCGCGGAACGTCCCGTTAAAGCTCTCGATGAAGCCGTTCTGATAGGGCTTGCCCGGCTGGATGAAGTCGAGCTTGATGTCCCGACTGTACGCCCACGCATCGAACGCGCGGCTCGTGAATTCCGAGCCATAGTACATACGGAAGCAGGGTAGCCAGCCACCGGCAGGGGAAGCATCCTGGATGGCATCCCGACCACCAGGAGCCGCTGCGATGACTGGCCACCCCGATGCTTCGAAGCAGAATGTCCCGGCGACTTGGGTCGCCATCGATATCGCGAAAGATAGCCACGTTGTCTTGGCCGAGAGCCCGGCGGGCCGGCGGCAGTTCCGGGTAGCGAACACGGCAGAGGACTTTGGCCGGTTGCTGAGTTTCCTGCGCAGCCAGCCCGCGCCGGTCCGCATCGCCTTCGACCCGACGGGCATGTACCATCGACCGCTGGCCTATCGGTTGGTCACCGCAGGGTTCGACGTGGTCCTCGTTTCCTCGCTGGCCTGCTGCCGGTATCGCGAGGCCCGCTACACCTCCTGGGATAAGAACGACCCCAAAGATGCGCAGGTCATACTCGAGCTGCTGCGCCAAGGACTCACGATGCGATACGTGGATCCGCTGATCGCGGGGTGGCATGACATTCAAGAGGTCGCCAAGACCTACTGGCAGGTCACCCTGGCGCGGACTAGGGTGCGGCACAGTCTACTGACCCACTTTCTGCCCATCTACTGGCCCGAGTTTGCGCGCTACTGGCGCGCTGCGCGCAGTGAACAGTTCATCGCGATGCTGCTGGCGTACCCGACCCCCGGGGCGATCACGGCCCAGCCTCTGGACGCCTTCCTCACGGCTGCCTGGCCCGTCGCCGGCCGCAAGGTTGCCAAGCGTGCGTGGCTCACGGGAGTGTATGAACTCGCCCAGCATTCCGTCGCGCTCCCGGTCGCCAGTGCCAGTCCCGCGATCGCGACCTTCCGCCTCCGCTTGCAGAGCTTCCTCGACCTGTCGGTCCAGCGCGTCGCCTTGCTTTCGTGTCAGCAGCACAGCTTCCGTGCCGCCGCCACCGTCGCCTTGGCCTTCCCCTTCGACCG
>CAYWNR010000246.1:0-6018 GCA_964459705.1 uncultured Gemmatimonadaceae bacterium
CGCCGCGGCCGGTCCACAGAACGCCGCCGACGCCATCCACGTGACGAGCGAAGGCATCGCGGTGGTGCTGGCGGTGGACGTCTCGAGCAGCATGCTCGCGGAGGACTTCGCGCCCTCGAATCGCCTCGACGTGGCCAAGGAACGCTCCGTCGCCTTCGTGCGGGGACGCGAGTACGACCGCATCGGCCTGGTGTCCTTCGCGGGCGAAGCGCTCACCAAGGTGCCCCTCACCACGGATTACGCGGTGCTCGAGCAAGCGATCCTCGATTTGCGGATCGGCGAGCTGGATGACGGCACCGCCATCGGAACCGCGATCGCCATCGCCGCGAACCGGCTGCGACGGGCCCAGGGGGCCAGCAAGGTCGTCGTGCTGCTCACCGACGGGGAGAACAACCGGGGCCGGATCGATCCGCGCACGGCGGCGGCCGCGGCCAAGGAGTTCGGCATCCGCATCTACACGATCGGCGTCGGCACGCAGGGTGAGGCCCGTCTCCCAACGGGTAGGGGGCCGGGCGGACAGTTGCGGTACCAGATGATGCCCGTGCGGCTCGACGAACCCTTGCTGCGGGACGTAGCGGAGGGCACCGGCGGCCGGTACTTCCGCGCCACGGACGGCGCGGCCCTGAGCCGGATCTTCGAACAGATTGACGAGTTGGAAAAGGCGCCGGTGGAGGTCACCCGGTATCGCAACATCGAGGAGGAGTATCGGGTACCAGTCGTGGTTGGCCTCGGCGCACTCGCCCTGGAGCTGTTGATCGCGGCCACGTTGGTGGTTCGGGTGCCGTAGATGACCTTCGACACGCCGTTGTTCCTCATCGCCGCTCCCGCCGTCGGAGTGTTGCTGGCGGTGCTGGCGCTTGCGGGACGACGCGCCCGCGTGCGGCATGCGCGCCGCTGGTCCGAGGCCGTGGGGCAAACGGCGCGGCGCCACGGTCGCGTGGCCTGGCTCGGGCTCGGACTCGCGGCCGCGCTCACGACGGTGGCGCTGGCGGGACCCCGCTGGGGGCGTCAGGTCGTCGAGGCGACCACACCGGCGCTCGATCTCGTGCTCGCGGTGGATCTGTCGCGCTCCATGCTCGCGGAGGACGTGACGCCCTCGCGGTTGGGGCGCGCCCAGGGACAAATCCGCCGGTTGCTGCACGATCTCCCCGGCGATCGGATCGGCCTCGTCGGGTTTGCCGGCCGGAGCTTTATCCTGTCACCCCTCACGGCCGATGTCGGCGCGTTGAACCTGCTGGTGGATGCGCTGCACCCCGACATGATCAGTGCCGGCGGGACGGACCTCGCGGCGGCGCTGCGCCAGGGACGAGAGTTGCTCCTCGCCAGCGACCGGGTGGCCGACCGCGTCCTCGTCGTGATCACCGATGGGGAACATCAGGACTCGCTCCAGACGGCGGTGGAAGAGGCGGCGCGCGTGAAGCGGGACGGCGTGCGGCTCGTGCTGGTGGCCGAGGGCCAGCGCGCGCCCGCGAAGATCCCGCTCCGGTCCCCCGAGGGGGAGCTCCTAGGGTATCACGAGGACATGGACGGCACCGTGGTCGAAACCGTTCGCCGCGACGACATCCTCACCGCGGTCGCGGACGCGGGTGAGGGCGTGCTGGTGGCGGCGGCGCTCGAAGATCAAGCGGGGGCGGTGCGGGATCTCGTCGGCGGCTTCAAGCGCGCACCGGTCCGCGCGGCGGCCACGCGCCAGGACGTGCCGCGCGGGTGGATTGCCGCCCTGGCCGGCGCCATCGTGCTGCTGATGCATGCGATGACACGACGGACGGCGGCGCTCACGGCACTGCTGCTGGCGTTGGGGGCCTCGGGCGCCAGCGCCCAGGCGCCACACAACGCCGGCGACGTCGCCTGGCGCGCGGGTCGCATGGAGGAGGCCGCGCGCGCGTACCTCGCGCAGGCCGCGCGGGGTGAGGCTGGTGACACGGCATGGCTCAACGCCGGCACAGCCCTGTTGGCGCTCGGGCGCGCCGCGCAGGCGCGCGACGTCTTGCTCCGGGCGGCACGCTCGCTCGACCCCGAGGTGCGGTTTCGCGCGCTCTACAACTTGGGCTTGCTGTCGCTCCGACTGGCCGACCAGGATGCGGCCAGCCGCGACGCGCATCTGGCGGAAGCGCGCGCGCGCTATCGAGAGGCCCTGCTGCTCGAGCCGGCGCACCTCGGCGCGAAGTGGAACATGGAATTGGCCATGGCACAGGCGCCGCCGCCGCAAGGTGGCGGGCCGGCGCCCCAGGGCCCGACCTCGCCGTTGTCGGGTGGAGACGCGGGATCGTCCCCGTTGCCCCAGAGCTTGACGCGCGCCCAGGCCGAACAACTGCTCGCGTCGATCGCCGCGGAAGAGGGACGCACCCGGCAGGAGCTGACGCGTCGTGCCGGGCAGGTGCGCGAGCCGCGCCGGAGGAAGGACTGGTGAGCGCCCTGCTGCTCGCCGTGCTCGCGCTGGCCACACCCCAGCAGCCGACCGTCAGCGCGTCGGTCGATCGGACGGACGTGCTGATCGGTGAGATCGTGACGCTGACTATCCGGGTGGAGGTGGTCGGCGCGGATCCCGCACGCATCGGCGATCCGGTGCTGTCCGGCTTCGAGATCCGAGGGTCCCGTGACATCACGCGGGTCACGATGGATGGGACGACGCCCCGGCGAACGTTGACCCGCGAGCTGCGGCTCCTGGCGACGACCCCGGGGGTCGCGCGGGTGGGACCCATCCGTGTCCGGTGGGGGACGCACACGGTGGAGACCGCGGCGGTAACGGTGACCGTCACCGCCCCATCCGCGGCACGCGTGACGGCGGTTGCCCCGCACCTGCAACGGGTCTTGGACACGCTGCGCCCGACGCCCGTCGGCGACGACGTGGTGGTGGTGGTGCTCGCGCTCCCCGATACCGTGCTCCTCGGCGACCAGCTCGACCTCGTGACGCTGGCGTGGTTCCCGCGGGAGGTGCGCACCCAGCTGCGCACGCCCCCCACGCTGCAACCGCCCGACGTGCAGGGCGTGTGGTCCTACCAGCAGACGACGAATCCCGGCGTCGCCGCGAGCCGGCAGGTGGCCGGCCGGTGGTACGACTTGTACGCGAGCCATCAGGTGGTCTTTCCCCTCACCGCGGGAGCGGTGCGCGTCGGGCAGGCGACGGTCACGTACATCCAACCGCTCAGCTATTCCTTTCTCAGCCGCGAGCTGCAGCATGAGGTGCAGAGCGAGAGCCTGCGCGTCACGGTGCGACCGCAACCCGCGGCCGGTCGGCCCGCCGCGTTCTCGGGGGCGGCTGGGCGCGACCTCGCGGTGTCGATGACGACCCCTGATTCCGCGCTGCCGCCCGGTGGCGCGGCGACGGTCGAGGTGACCGTATCCGGCGTGGGAAACGTGGCGCTGTGGCCGGAACCCGACGTCGCGTGGCCGGTGGGCGTGCGCGTCTACCCCTCCGACACGCAGGTCGAGACCGAGTTGCAGGATGGCCAGATCGCGGGCATGAAGCGGTTTCGGTATCTGGTCATCGCGGACTCCGCCGGGGTCCATCTGGTGTCGGGCGTGAGCTATCCATTCTTCGACACGAGCAGGAGGCGCTACGTCGTCGCGACCAGCCCCGGCCTTCGGCTGGTGGCGCCGCCGGGAACGGTGACCGCGCCGCCGCGGCCGCTGCCGGCGCCGCCGTTCCCCCGCGAAGGGCCGGGGTTGGCGGGGCGGGCGGTGGCGGTGGCCCCGTGGCTCTGGGTGCTGGCGCTCCTGCTTCCCCCAGCGCTCGTGCTCGGCCCGCTCGTGGCGCGCCGCGTGCGGTGGGACCGGCGCGCCCCTGTCTCCGCCGAGGAGCGGGAAGTGCAGGCCCTGGAGGCGCTCGAGCGTGAGTTGCGCGCGGCGCTGGTGCAGCGGGTCGGGGAAGCGGCGCAAGCCGAAGGCACATCGTTGGCCGACGCGCTGCGGGCCGCCGGCGTCGAAGCGTCCCTCGCGCTGCATGTCACGCGCGTGCGCGACCGGTTGCGCTACGCGGTCTTCGGGCCGCAAGGGGTCTCGGATCGGGAAGAGCTCTCCGCGGAAGTGCGCGAGGTGCTGCGGGCGCTCTCCGGCGAGATGCCCGGTGCCGAGCGGCGTCAGCTCGTCGCGGCGCTCGTCCTGGTCTGTTGCGTCCTTCCGACCGTGCGCGCGAGCGCGCAGGCGCCGCGGCCGGAGGACCTGTATGCGGCACGGGCGTTCCGCGCGGCGGCGGACAGCTTCGCGTTGCGGGTCACCCGGGAGCCGACCGTGGCGGCATACTGGTACGGTCTGGGCGCCGCCTTCTACCGGCTCGGGGAAGACGGCCGCGCGCGCACGGCGTGGGTCCGCGCGGCCCGACTGCTGCCGCGACGCGCCGAAATCCAAAACGCGTTGGCGCTCCTGCCAGGCGATCCGCTGGGGAGAGAGATCGTGCCGGTCGCGCCGGTGACCCCCACCGAGGTATTGCTAGGGGCCTTCGGCGCATGGGTGCTCGGGTGGCTGTTGGTGGCGCTGCGTCGCACGCGGCGACTAGGGGTCGGTGTGGTGTTGCTGGCGCTGGCGTTCGCCGCCTCCGCCGGCTACTTGCGGAAGCGGTATCGCGAGCCCGCCGCGATCGTGCTGGCGGACGACGTCCCGTTGCGTGCCGCGCCGTTCGGCTCGGCCGACGTGGTGCGCCGTGTCGCGGCCGGCGACGCGGTCCGGGTCGACGAGGTGCGCGGCCCGTGGTTCCTCGTGCGTCGTGGCGACGCCGCCGGCTGGGTGCGGCGGGGCGAGATCGCGCGGCTCTGATGGGGCGCATCCAGATTCTCTCCGACGCGGTCGCCGACCAGATCGCCGCGGGCGAGGTGGTGGAGCGCCCCGCGTCCGTCGTGAAGGAGCTCGTGGAGAACGCGCTGGACGCGGAGGCAACCGAGATCGTCGTCACCGTCGAGGGCGGTGGGCGCACGCGCATCCGGGTGGCGGACAACGGACAGGGGATGGACCGGGACGACGCGGTGCTTGCGCTCGAGCGTCACGCGACGAGCAAGATCAGGCAATCCGCCGATTTGACCGGCGTGAAGAGCTACGGGTTCCGCGGGGAGGCGTTGCCCGCCATCGCGTCCGTCTCCCAGTTGACGCTGGAGACCGCGCCGGGCGCGACGCCCGAGGCCGGAACCGCCATCGTGAGTCGCGGTGGTCGGATGGAATCCGTCACCAGCGTTGCGCGCCAGGCCGGGACCACCGTGACCGTGGAGCGGTTGTTCTTCAACACGCCGGCGCGCCGGAAGTTCCTTCGCGTCCCGCGCACGGAGGCGCGCGCGGCGCAGGAAGCGCTGGCGGTGCTCGCCATGGCTCGGCTGGATGTGGCGTTTCGGCTGGAGGTCGACGGCCGCGTGGCCATCGATGCCCCCCACGCGGCGACCCTCAGGGATCGGGTGCGACAAATCCTCGGTGCCGAGCTGGATGACCAGTTGGTGCCCGTCGAAGCCACCGTCGGCGGCATCGAGGTCCGCGGGCTGGCGCAACGGCCGGCCGACGCGCGCCCGGCCGGCCGGAAGACGTATCTGTTCGTCAATGGTCGCCCGTTCCGCGATCCGTTCTTGGTGCGGGCGGCCGAAGCCGGGTATCGGGGGACGATCCCGGCGGGCGCGCGTCCCTCGCTGATGCTCGCGCTCGAGATGCCAGGGGACGCGGTCGACGTCAACGTTCACCCGGCCAAGCTGGAGGTCCGATTCCGGGACCGGTTCACCGTCGAGCGTGCGGTGGAAGAAGTCGTCCGCCGAGCGCTCGCGCCGCTTGGAGCGGCGGTGCAGGTGGGCCCAGGCGCGCCGGGGACGTTGGGGGGAAGCTGGGTGCCGGGCGCGCTCGACGGGCCGGAGCGGGGCGCCGGCGGCGTCGAGGTCGCCGCCCCGCTGTCGTTCTTTGCGCCGGATGAGGGCACGACGGCCGCGCGGGCCGGAAGCGGTCGACGCATGCTCCAGGTTTTCGACAGCTTCATCCTGCTCGAGACGCCGGACGCCGTGGCGATCATCGACCAGCATTCCGCGCACGAGCGCGTGCTCTACGAGCGCGCGA